>CAZKJJ010000594.1:0-1849 GCA_964553055.1 uncultured Acidimicrobiia bacterium | reverse complement strand
AGGTCGGGAAGTGCGAGAGTGTCGTCTCGGATCTCCAAGGACTGCGAGGCGAGGATAACGGGCGGAGACTCCATGCCGTGTATATACAATTCGTGGCTGTCATATCGGCCCGCCAACCGAACTTTGCCCGCATCATGCGACCCCAGTTCGTTGACCGCAAGAAAAACGAATGTGTACCCCGGGTTCACATCGTCAAAGACCCACTCACGCGCATTACGTACCGTAGTAACGAATACCTCGCTGGATAGAAGAAACTGAGCCCTCCACTGACTCGAACCCTTGGTCGCGAATACGCTTCTGGGCAGGACAACACCGAGACTGCCCCCGGATCTCGTTAGTTGAAGGAAACGCCAGCAGAAGGCCTTGTAGAGGTCGGGGTCACCAGTTCCCATCCCTGGGTAGGGTCCTGCGTGAAGGCTTCGTCTTGTGAGTTCTGCCGCGGCAACTTCCTCTTCGTATTTCACCATCAAGTCGGCACGCTCGCGGCGCAGCTGTCCAATGGTGGTTGTTCTGGACTGACTCATCATCGCGTTGAGCCCCGGCCTGTGACGAGCCCAGAACGAGAGCTCTTCGACGATAGGCTCCTTGTAGGGTGGGTTTCCTACGACTACGTCAAACCCCGGAGCAGTGCGAGTAAAGACCTCCGGAAAGAGTGTAAGCATGTGCGCGGGCTGCAGCACATCCAGCATCGCCTTTTCCTTCGGACTCTTGTCGCGAGTTGCCAAGAACGAAGCAAGGTCATTCCCGGTCGCGAACTGAGGGAGAGAGACAGCACCGACTCGCGCCAGGGCTATCACATCGCAGAGCTGACTCAGAGGAGACAGGGCTTGCCGCGCTTCGGCAGCCGCCGCCCGTGACTTGTCCACCTCCGACATGGTGGCGTCGGCCAAGTGGGCTAGGCGATCTAGCGGTTCCTGTGCGGAGTGCAGCATCGACTGGATGGATTCGTCGAAGAGACCCACTTGACCGGGCCCACTTTCGACCCCGAAGGCGCCAAGTATCTCGTGTTGGTTTCCGATGCCCGTGAGACTGTTTCCAGTCACCAAGTTGTGGTCCAGGAAGGACAGCGGGAGGCCAGGAACAAATGTGTGTATCCACATCGACACACGAGCCAGCTCCACGGAGACGGGGTTGGCGTCGACGCCATAGATGCACCTGCGAGCGATCAGCCGGCGAAGCAATGAAGTGGCCTCGACCTCAACTGTCTCCGCGAGGTCTCCTAGTGCGGACTGTGCTGCCGCTCGGAGGTGGGCAAGTTCCTTGGTCACTCCGGGTATCGGGTGTTCGGCCAGGAACGTGGAGAAGCGGGCTTCGAGTCTGTCGACGACGGCGGTCAGAAAGTGCCCTGAGCCCATCGCAATGTCGGCTACTCGGAAATCGAACAGGAGGTCGGCCGCGTCGCTGTCACGTCCGTCATCCAGAGCGGCCAGAACGCGTTGGAGGTGTTCGTCGACGGTGGGTTCGAGCGCGTGGTCGAGCAGATGGCCGACGGCGAACGGCTTGGTGAAGTATGCCCCTGAGGACTTGCGGGCACCGGAGGCGTTGTGCAGGTAGACGCCGCCGGTGCGGACGACCACGGCTTCCTTGGGCCCGGCGGGGACATAGGCATCGTGCTTGTCGAGGGTCAGGTCCTGTTCGGCCAGCGACAGTTCCGACTCCAGCAGTCCTTCGTAGATCGTCCCGAACTCGCGAACGGACAGGCTGCGAAAATCGATAGGCCCAATGTCACCGTCTGCGCTGCGGTCAACGACCAGTGCGGTGAGGGCAGGACCGAACTCGCCATTGGTCAGGGTGAGGTCGTCAATGATGGCGCCGACCGGGTTGACGTCCGGGTTGGGCGAGAACAGCC
>CAZKJJ010000593.1:0-1851 GCA_964553055.1 uncultured Acidimicrobiia bacterium | reverse complement strand
GACGTGGAAGTCATCGAAGTGAAGTTCTCCTCCCCGCTCCGTCACTCTATAGAACCCCTGGGAGAACCAGAGAAGTTTCCTCACAGCTCTTGTGGTGTCGTACGGCTCGAGGAGTCCGACGTTTTTTTCGATCTGGAGCAGCGGTACTCTTCCGATCCCATCGGCGTGCGATATCAGACCCGCCCAGACCGTTTCATCGTTGGCAGCCAGCCCGGACCACATGAGGTTGTTGAAGAAGGTCGGTGTGGTCATCACCTGTTCGTAGGGGATGTTCCGGGCATCGAGCGCGGAGCGGAACTGATACTCGATGACGACCTTGTTGATCCCGGTCAGGAAGAGATAAGCCGAAGCAACGATGAGACCGATTCTGTTCCACCGAGAGCTTCGTTCGGGGTCACGAACGATGATGGCCCCAACAACGCCGAACAGAAGAGGAAGAGTATAGAGGGGATCTACTATCGATATTGTCGGCCAGGCGACCGGCCAGTCGGTGAAGGGCCAGAAAAGCTGCGTGCCGTAGGTAGTCAGTGCGTCGAGCAGGGGATGGGTGACGATACAGAGGAAAACGAAGAGATACCAGAGGCTGGTCGGTATCTCATACTTCCGGTGAATTCGGCCAAGCAGGGCGCCGATGATCGGTGTCGCGACCGCTGCGAAGAAGATCGAGTGCGATGGTCCCCGATGCCAGGAGAGCTGCCCGATCTCGTCCATGAGCGGGTTGAAAATGACATCGAGATCGGGTATGGTCCCGAGGACCGCCCCCCAGATCGGCGCCCGGTTGCCGAGCCTCCGCCCGAGAATCGCCTCCCCTACCGATGCACCGAGAGCTGCCTGCGTAATTGAATCCACACGCTATCCTCCTCCACGGACGGCGAGCGAGCCGGTCGCAGTCCCTGATGTACCCTCCGTTCTCCCCCGTCCCCCACCGATGTCGAACTCACGGAGGAACTTCTGCACGACCCACGCCATCCCTATAACGCTCAGCGCCGCAAAGAGTGCGTCACCCGTGAAGCCGAAGGCCTCGATCGTCACAGCGGCAAGGGCGCTTCCGATGGCAAATCCTATCTGTCCAATCGATGTCACGAGACTCATCAGAATCCCCCTCTGCTTTCCATCGGTCAACTGCGTCATCAACGCCTGCATCGGACTCATCCGTGCGGCGACGAGCGCCATGGTCAGGAAGAAGAGGGGATAGACGAGCCAGGCGGAGGCTTCCGGGACGAACGTGACGATCGGCATGACGATCGCAACGCCGATAGAGGAGAGGATAATCACGCGAGTCCGTCCGATCCGGTCAGAGAGTCGACCTGCCCGGGGTCCGACCAGCACATTGGCGGTGCCACCGACGAGGTAGAGGATCGAGACCATCGCCGGGGTGAACCCGAGCGCGGTTTCGAGCCAGGTCGGGAAGAAGGTGACGTAGAGAGAGATCCCCATGAACATCAGAATGAACGCGGCGGCGGCGGCGCGGACCTCCCGCCGGTGAAGGAGATCCCGGTAGCCGTTCAGTGCTGAGGAGATCGAAAGACCGGAGGAGAGTTCGACGCGGGGCTGCGGTAGGCGGGTCAGAATGAGCACGAAAGCGATGACACCGACGACCGCAAAGGCGAGAAACGGAGCGCGAAAGCCGAACCACTCGGCGAGCATCGTACCGAGCGGGATTCCGGCGATCTGTCCGGCCGCCAGACCGCTCATCACCCAGCCACTCGCCCAGCCACGCCGCTCGACCGGAAAGTAGTCTCCTACATAGGAGACGGCACCGCCACTGAGGATCCCTCCGGCGCCACCCGCCAGAGCACGGACCGCAAGCAGGCTGCCGTAGCTGTCGGCGATCCCGTGAAGCAGCAGCGC
>CAZKJJ010000592.1:0-1851 GCA_964553055.1 uncultured Acidimicrobiia bacterium | reverse complement strand
GCGGGTCGCTGCCGTCGAGGGTCTCCAGGAGCGCCGTCTCCTCGCCGAGCAGGTAGTCGTCCGGCCCAGCCACGATGTGCACGGGGAGGTCCTCGAGGATGCCTGCGGTCCGCAGCTCGTCTGCTGCACCAGCGAGGAGTCCTATCTCCAGTTCATATGCTTCCTTGATCCCCACGTAGGCGGCCTCGGCGTCGACTGCGAAGGCGGCGATCGCCAGTCCCTCGAGGATCTGGTAGGGGTTGGCGCGGCTGAGGGCTCTGTCTTTGAAGGTGCCTGGCTCACCCTCTGCTGCGTTGCACACCACGAACCGGCGCTGGTTCTCCCCTGATTCGGCGACCACGGACCATTTCAGGCCCGTCGGGAAGCCGGCTCCTCCCCGTCCGCGGAGGTGAGCGGCCAGCACCGTTTGGATCGTCTGGCCGGGGCCGACCCGCCGGGCCGTGGCGAGTCCCTCGCCTCCGCCACGCGCCACGTAGTCCGAGCTGGTCCGGAGCGGTGTGGGTGGAAGGAGGATCGGGGGCTGGTCGTGGGCGTTCACGTCAGACCGAGCTGCGGAGCAGCAGGCTCAGCGTGAGGGCCACTCAGGATGTGGCACCCCTCACCACGAGTCCTCCAAGCAGGTCGTCGGTGGCGCTGGCCACCGCCTCGACGGCCCTCTCGAACACCTGCTGGTTGTGGCGGGCGGGCTGGTTGAACCCGCTGACCTTGCGGACGTACTGGAGGGCGGCCTGCCTGATCTCCTCGGGCGTGGCCGGTGTCGCTCCTTCCCTGAGCCGTTTGATGGATCTGCACATGAGGGAAGTTTCGATGGCGGAGTCGGCATGAGCAAGCGGACCGGCCGGGGGAGGCGACGCCAGGGCACACCAACCGGGGCCATATCATGCATGGGGTGAGGGTTGCCGGCACGATCGTGGGTGGGCTCATGGTGCTCGGCGGGCTGGTCTGGATGCTCCAGGGCTTCGACGTCGCGTTCGCTCCCAAGAGCTTCATGACAGGCAACCGCGAGTGGGTGATGTTCGGCGGCGCGGCCGTGATCGTCGGCACGGGGATCGTCGCCTGGAGCAACCGCAAGGCCTGAGCTCTTCCCTGGGTCTTCGGGAGGCCGGGGTCGGTGAGATTTCGGTGAGATGTACTCTCGTGGCCGTGCTCGACCAGGTCACCGCCCGGCTCGCAGCTCTCCATCAGGGAAGAAGGTGGATCGTCGCAGCAGACGCTGCGGCTGCCACCACCCCGCTCGTCGAGCAGCTGCAGGAATGGGAGGCGGCCGGCGTCATGGTCGTGGCCGCCACCGAGGGCCTGGGCGATCTTCCCCGTGGAGTTCCCATCCACTACACGCGCACCTCAGGGGAGACCGTCATGTTGGGGTTTCGGGCGTTCTTCGCCTCGTTGACCGACCCGTCGGCTGAGCTGGTCGCCGCGGTGGAGTCGTTCGATCCCGAAGGGACAGCCCGTGTGATCGGCCCGCCGTTCGGGGACTTCACGAGCGGGCTTGGCCGTCCTCCCTACGGCGTCCGGAAGGCCGAGTGGGGGGCGTTGGAGGACAAGACGATCGTGGACGAGGTCTGGGATGCAGCAGGCATCCAGAGGGCTCGCTCCGCGGTCGTGCCCGTAGCGGAGGCAACGGGCGCCGCAGAGCGGCTGGCGTCTGACCTGGGGACGGTCTGGGTGGCGGACAACACCGAGGGGTGGCACGGAGGAGGCGACTACACCCGGTGGGTGCGCGACCGAGACCAGGCCGGCGAGGCCACCGAGTGGTTCGCCGCCAGGGCTAGAAGGGTGCGGGTGATGCCCTTTCTGGATGGGCTTCCCTGCTCGATCCACGGGTTCGTCACCGATGCGGGAACGGCCGTG
>CAZKJJ010000591.1:0-1851 GCA_964553055.1 uncultured Acidimicrobiia bacterium | reverse complement strand
CCCTCATGCCGAGAGCGTAGACGGGGCGGTCCCTGGTGAGGACCTCGATCCACTCGCCCTGGAGAGGCCGGAACGGTGACAACCGAGCCTGTCCTCTACAAAGCCGGACGCGGAACTGCTAGCGGCAGCGTCGATGCCGATCCGATTACGACCGAGGTGATCCGGCACGGGCTGAACTCGGCGGCCGAGCAGATGAAACGGGCGCTTGTCCGCACCGCCTTCTCGCCGGTCATCTACGAGGTCCTCGACTTCGCCGTTGCCATCTACGACCGGCAGGTACGGATGCTCGCACAGGCACCGAGCCTGCCCATTTTCATGGGTCGTCTGAGCTTCTGCGTCGAGCGGTCGGTCGAGGCGGTCGGCGGCGAGGAGGCGCTCGAGCCGGGCGACATCATCCTCTACAACGTCCCCTACGGCTCAGGCTCCCACCCTCAGGATGCTGCGGTCGTTATGCCCGTCTTTCTCGCCGAGGAGCTGATCGGCTATACGGCGATCAAGGGCCACTGGCTCGACATCGGCGGCAAGGAGCCCTACTCGACCGATACGGTCGACGTCTTCCAGGAGGGGACGATCTTCCCCGGCGTCAAGCTCTACCGCGCCGGCGAGCTCGTCGACGACATCTACCGAATGGCGATTGCCAACTCGCGCGTCCCAAAGATGGTCGCCGGTGACATCAACGCCGAGGTGGTCGGAGTGCGCACCGGTGCCGCCGCCCTCCTCAGGGTCGTCGAGCGCTACGGGCTTGAGCGCTTCTGGGAGTCGGTCGAGCGCATGTTCGACCACGGCGAGGCGGTCGTGCGCAGCTACTTCGAGCAGATCCCGGACGGACGCTACGTCGGCGAGGGCGTCATGGACGACAACGGCGTTGAATCCGACCCAATTCCCTTCGAGGTCATCCTCGAGGTCGAGGGCTCGACCGTGCGACTCGACTACTCGAACGCCCCGGAGGCCCAAATCGGGCCGATGAACTGCCCCCTTCCCTCCACGATCTCCGGCAGTCGCGTCGCCATCACCATGCTCGCCGGCGGCGGCGAGGCTCCAAACGAAGGGCATTTCCGCCCGCTCGAGGTGGTGACCCGTCCCGGCTCGCTGTTCGATCCTGTCTCACCGGCTCCTTGCTTCCTGTTCGGCTGGCCCGGAGCTCAGGCAATCGAGGTCATCTACGACGCGGTCTCCAAGGCGATGCCGGAGGCGGTCCCGGCCTGTAGCGGCGGCGATATCTGCGCCCTCGTCTGGTGGGGAACACGCGAGGAGACGGGCGAACCCTGGGCAGACGGCTCTCCTCACCCGGTCGGTCAGGGAGCTCATCACCGGGGCGCCGGAGCTAGCTCGCTGATGCACCTCGGAGAGTCGGCAACTCGCTTTTCGCCCACTGAGGTCTGGGAGTCACGCAATCCCTGGCTCCTCGAGAAGGTCGAGCTGGCCCAGGATTCCTGCGGCCCCGGCCGCTATCGGGGCGGCCTTGGCGTTGAGCTTTTCTTCCACATGCTCGAGGATGCTTGGGTGACCTCGGCTACCGAGAGGACCAAGAACGCTCCCTGGGGCCTCTACGGCGGAGGTACGGCGATGGCCAACCGGGTGGCCCTCCGCCATCCTGATGGGAGTCGTACTCACTTTGCTAAAGCGACCCGACTCAAGGTGCCGAAGGGCACGACCCTCGAGCTCTATTGCGGTGGCGGTGGCGGATACGGGCCACCTGCGGCACGCGAGCCCGAAGCCGTCTACGCGGACCTGCGTGAGGGTTACATCAGCGAGAAGCATGCCCAGCGCTATTACGCGCACGCGTTGAGGCAGACACCAAGACCATCTTCGAAGGAACCGTCGGGCCCGATAAAAAGCGTCCGTGGCGAG
>CAZKJJ010000590.1:1570-1852 GCA_964553055.1 uncultured Acidimicrobiia bacterium | reverse complement strand
CTTTTGACCCTTGCTGTCCCTGCCGTGGCGCAGGAGTGCGGTCGGGGGAATCCTCGTCGTCCTGTTCGTGGTGCTTGCAGTCGTCGACGGGATCGTCTTCTCGGTCGTTCGCAACACGGTGGCGGCGGAGGTGATCTCGCCACTTCGTGGTTTCGAGGCGAAGGGCCTGCTGGCGGCCATCTTCGGTGCTGGGTTGATGGTGTTCTTCCTGCGGGAAGGAGACATCCTGCGTCGGCCGGCGTCCTCGCTGCGGGTGCGTGATGTGCTGGTGCCTCCTCCGCG
>CAZKJJ010000590.1:0-1560 GCA_964553055.1 uncultured Acidimicrobiia bacterium | reverse complement strand
CGCGAGGTCGTCGAGCAGCTCCGGCGGGAGCAGACTGAACTGCTTGCGAGAACGGTGCGCGTGTCGGCTGAGGCCCGTGAGCGCCTCGGCCATGAGCTGCACAACGAGTCGCTCCAGCTGCTGGCGGCTGCGGACATCCGGCTCCAGCGGATGGGCGCCTCGCCGTCCGAGGCCGACGTCGAGAAGGTCCAGGGGCTGGTCCGACGGACCATGGGGTCGCTGCGGCGGATGCTGGTCGAGCTGCAGGAGTCCGACGTCACAGCGGCGAGCCTCCAGCGGCGGATCCTGGCGTACGTCGACCAGCTGGAGACCGAGTGGGACGTCGCGTGCGAGATCGCGGTGCCGGACAGTGTCAGCAACGACGTGGCCACTGGCGCCTACAGGATCACCCTCGAGGCGCTGGCCAATGCGGCCAAGCATGCTGAGGCTCGGCATGTGTCGGTTGAGATGACGGTTCAGGATGGGTACGTCGTCGGGACCATCACCGATGACGGGGTAGGGATCTCCGATGGTGTCGAGCCGGGCCCCGGGCATCTGGGCCTGCGCACGATGCGGGACAGGGCGGCCGTGCTCGGTGGAACGGTCGAGATCGGACCGGGCGCGGTTGGCACGAGGGTCACGTTCGGCCTCCCCGCACCACCCAGCATCCCGGCCGGGGTCACCGAGCCGCCGCCCTCCTGATCGCGTCGACCAGGTCATCACCGGAGCCTTTCACGATCACCTGGGCAGCGCCACTGTCCATGGCATCCTGCGCCACCTCCTCGCTGTTCCAGGCGGTGAGCACGACCGTCGTTGTCGACGGACACGATCGGGTGATCTCCCGGAGTGCGACCAGTCCGTCGCCGGGCATGTCGAGGTCCAGGAGCACGACGGCCGGCTCGTGGGTCCTGCATGCTTCGACGGTTTCCTGCGCTGTTGCAGCCTCGGCGACGACCTGCAGGTCGTCGGTGTCGTCCAGCAGGTCATGCAGCGCCGACCGGACCTCCTCATCGTCGTCTGCGATGACCACGGGAAGTCGCTGAGCTGCCAAGGTCGCCCCCCCAGGTGACCTGCCTGTGTCGGTGATCACCACACCTGCGGTGATCGACGCGGTCGGAAGTCTGCCGTGGGGCCGCATGAGGCGCCAGACTAATTCATGTCACATCGTCTCGGCCCGGTGGCTGCACCCACCCCCGGCTCAGCGCGATCGCCACCGCCTGCAGTTGGGAGCGTGCGTCGAGCTTCTCGAGCACGTGGCGGACGTGGTTGCGGACCGTGTGGTGACTCAGGTCGAGGTGTTCTGCGATGAGCTCGACGTGCCACCCCCTGGTGAGCAGCTGGAGCACCTCGAGCTCTCGCTCGGTCAGCGGGTTGTGGTCCCGAGACCCGTTGAGACTGTCAACGGCGGCTCTGAGGTCCTCAGCGTCGAAGACGGTGCCGCCGGATGCGATTGTCGTGATTGCCTGTTGGAGTGCTGGCATCCCACGTGACTTGTGGATGAAGCCGTCGATGCCGGCTTCCATGGCGTCTGCCAGCATCGTCGACGGGTCGGCGGCGGACATCAGCAGCACCTTGCAGTCG
>CAZKJJ010000589.1:0-1855 GCA_964553055.1 uncultured Acidimicrobiia bacterium | reverse complement strand
AAGATCCCTGAGTCGCATCCTGGTCAGGTCCGCTCGCTCCCCTACTACCAGGACCCGCGTGTCGGTGCCTCCCCAACGCTGAAGCACCACCACCCTGCCTGCCGTCTTGCCGGACGGAACATCGAGCACACTGCCTTGCCTGAGCCGTCGTACGAATGCCTGCCGCGGACCTTTGGAACCAGACTTCCTGACCGCAGCCGCATACTCGGTCACATCTCCGCGCTCACAACGTGCCACATCCTCCGCCTGTGAGAGCTTCGCTCTCGTACGGTCGATCGAGCGCTCGAGCTTCGCCCCATCCGCGGCCCTGGCGAAGTGGGCGAACGAGGCATTGAGCAGCCGCTCCGCCCTGGCCTCCTCGTAGTTGGCGATGAGGTTCACCGCCATGTTGTAGGTGGGCCGGAAGCTCGACTCGACCGGATGGCTACCGGCGGCCGCGGTTCCTACGATGCGGTCGTACGTCATGTATGGCGAATAGAGGCTGACACCGAAACCACGGGTGTCGATTCCCCTGCGCCCCGCCCTTCCAGTGAGCTGGGTGTAGTCGCCTGGCAGCAGCGGCTCGCGTGACTCGCCGGTGAACTTCGTCATGCTCTCCAGGACGACCGTCTTGGCTGGCATGTTGATACCCAGCGAGAGGGTCTCGGTAGCGAAGACGAGGCGCGCCAGCCCCTCTTGGAACAGGTGCTCGACGGTCTCTCGGAACGGAGAGACCATCCCGGCGTGGTGAGGAGCGACGCCCCGGACCAGCCCTTCCAGGAAGGAGGCGTAGCCGAGCGCCGCCAGCTCTGAGTCGGTCAGAGCCTCGGTCCTTTCCTCCGCCACGCGGCGAATCCGGTCCCGCTCAGGAGGAGCCGTGAACGACACGCCTTCTGCTACCAGGCGCGCCGCAGCGGCCTCGCATCCAGACCGCGAGAAGATGAAGTAGATGGCAGGAAGCATGTCGCGCTGTGACAGGAAGGTCGCGATCTCCGACCTGCGGGGCGTCGAGAATCGCCCCCTCCTGCCGCGGTGTGCGAGAAGCCGCGTGACGTCTGGGTTCGCAGACCGGCCATCCCTACCGAAGAGCTGGTGAAGGACGAGGCGCTCGGGGTCGTATCGGTCCGCAATCAGGTACAGGGACTCGAGCGGCACGGGGCGTTTCGCCTCCGTGATCAGCGCTGTCGGCCCACGTCTGCTCTCGATCCAGCGAGCGAAGATCTCGGCGTTGGATACGGTTGCGGACAGCGCGACCAGCTGCACGTGTGGAGGCGCGTGGATGATGACTTCCTCCCACACGGCTCCCCTCGATGGATCCTGGAGGTAGTGGACCTCGTCGAGGATGACGAAGGCCACTTCGTCGAGCTGAGCAGAGGCGTAGATCATGTTGCGAAGCACCTCTGTCGTCATCACGACGATGGGCGCATCTCCGTTGATGACGTTGTCCCCCGTGAGGAGGCCAACCGACTCGCTCGAGTACGAAGCGCAGAAGTCCCTGTACTTCTGGTTCGAGAGTGCCTTCAGCGGGGTCGTGTAGAAGGCCCGCTTTCTGCTCGCCAAGGCCAAGTGCACGCCTGCCTCCCCGACCACCGTCTTCCCAGAGCCAGTAGGTGCGGTGACCACCACCGTCTTGCCAGCTTCGAGGGCGCGCGCTGCTTCGACTTGAAAGGGATCCGGGTCGAAGGGAAGCCTCGCCCAGAAGCGACTCAGCGTCATCTCCTGAGGATCAGCTTCACGAGCCAGAGGGTGATCTCGTAGAAGAGATACAGCGGCACCGACAGTGACAACAGCGTGAGCGGGTCTCCACTGGGTGTGACGACCGCACCGACGACGACGATCACGAGGATGGCCCAGCGCCGCCACTCCTTCAACTTCT
>CAZKJJ010000588.1:0-1861 GCA_964553055.1 uncultured Acidimicrobiia bacterium | reverse complement strand
GATCTGATGATCGGCGTGGTGATCGCGCTGGTGTCGATGGTCGTCGGCTCCGCCATTGGTGTGATCGCCGGATACTGGGGAGGCTTCACAGATGAGACCGTGATGCGTCTCACAGACATCATCCTCGCCTTCCCGGGGTTCGTTCTGGCCCTCATCATCGTCGCCACTCTCTCCGACACGATCCCCAATGTCGTGATCGCAGTGTCGATCGCCTTTGTTCCATACTTCATCCGGCTGACCCGCGCCCAGGTCCTGGCCGAAAGGGAGTTGGAGTACGTAGACGGAGCGAGGCTGGCCGGTAACCGCCCTTGGCGCGTCGCCTTCCGCCACGTCTTGCCGAACTCGCTGAGTCCTTCCTTCGTCCAGGCGACGCTGGTGGCGGGCTGGGGGATCCTGACGGTTGCCGGGCTGGCCTTCCTGGGCGTGGGGATCAGGCCACCGACGCCAGAGTGGGGTGTGATGGTCGCCGACGGCGCCAGCGATGTGCTCACCGGCCAGTGGTGGACCGCCCTGTTTCCGGGCGCCATGATCGTGCTGGCCGTGATGGCCTTCCACTTCATAGGAGACGAGCTGCAGGGAGAGCGCAGCTGAGCCTGCTCGAGGTATCTGGGTTGGGGGTGGGCGTGAAGGGAAGCAACTTCGACCTGCTCCGCGATGTCAGCTTTCGGGTCGACCGGGGCGAGATCGTCGGCCTGGTCGGGGAGTCCGGATCTGGCAAGACGATCGCTTCGCTGGCCGTCATGGGTCTCCTCCCCAAGGGCATCGAGCTGCGGCGAGGGAGCGTGGTCCTCGAAGGAGCCGAGCTCGTAGCCTCGAGCGGCGACGTGCAGCGCCGGCCCGGCGAGCTGACCATGATCTTTCAGAACCCCAGGTCCTCGCTCAATCCCACCATGCGGGTGGGAAACCAAGTGGCTCGGGTGCTGGCGATTCAGCAGGCAGACCGAGAAGCGGACGAACACGCCATCGAGATGCTCGGTCACGTCGGCATACCGGGCCCAGAGCGGGTGGCTCGTGCCTATCCGCACCAGCTCTCTGGGGGCATGTGCCAGCGGGTCATGATCGCGATGGCGCTTGCCTGCCGGCCCAAGATCCTGATCGCAGATGAGGCAACGACCGCCCTGGACGTGACGATTCAGGCGCAGATCTTCGACCTGATTCGTGATCTGGTCCGGGAGACAGCCTGCGGTGTGGTCTTCATAACCCACGATCTCGCGGCTGTGGCCGAGATGTGCGACAGGGTCACCGTCATGTACGGAGGTCAGGTCATGGAGACGGCAGCCAAGGACGAGCTGCTCTCGGGTCCGGAGCATCCCTACACCCGCTTTCTCCTGGATTCCCTGGATCGAGACGTCGACCCGCACGTCGAGGACCCGGGAGTGAACTTCGCGCTACGTGGCTGTCGTTTTGGCCATCGGTGTCCCATGGCGTTCTCCGCCTGCGCCGAGTTCCCTCCACTCTTCGAGGTCGATGTCGGCCACTGGTCGGCCTGCTTCCTGCATGAGGAGAAGACACGTGGCGCTCGTTGAGGTGAGGAACCTGCACAAGACGTTCGGATCGTCCCGGAACCAGGTGCCGGCCGTTCGGGGGGTGGATCTCGATATCGAGGCTGGGCAGACGGTGGGCCTGGTAGGCGAGTCCGGCTGCGGGAAGACCACGCTCGGTCGGGTGGTCGTTGGCCTCCAACAGCCCACCTCAGGGCAGATCCGGTTCGACGACGAGGACATGGCAGGGCTGCTGGGAACGCCTGCCTATCGGAGGAGGGTCCAGATGGTGTTCCAACATCCGATGCAATCGCTGAACCCCCGCTACCGAGTCGACACGACGCTCAGCGAACCCCTGAAGCTGCTGAAGGTCGCACAGT
>CAZKJJ010000587.1:0-1870 GCA_964553055.1 uncultured Acidimicrobiia bacterium | reverse complement strand
CGTCACCTGCCGCCAGACCGACCCCCTCTACACGATCGATCTGTCCGATCCGACCGGGCCCACCGTCGAAGGCGAGCTGAAGATCCTCGGCTATTCGGCGTACCTGCATCCCCTTTCGGAAGGACTCCTGCTCGGCATCGGACAGGACGCCACCGACCAGGGCAGGGTGCTCGGCACGCAGATCTCTGTGTTCGACGTCTCCGACCTCCACGCCCCAGACAGGCTCTTCCAGAGGACGCTCGAGGATGCCAACTCAGAGGTTGAATGGGACCACAAGGCATTTCTCCACTGGGGACAGACAGGTCTGACGGTCATCCCCGTCCAGAAGTATCAATGGGAAGGGAAGACGGAAGACGTCTTCCTCGGCGCCATCGGGTTCACCGTCGACAGACAGGAGGGGATAGACGAGATCGGCACGATCACGCACGGAGACGGGAAGGACCCCTACCGATGGGGCGGCCAGATCAGGCGATCCCTCGTCATCGGGGAGACCCTGTACACCGTGTCCGACATGGGGATCATGGCAAGCACGCTGGATACCCTCGACGAGATCGACTGGATTCCCTACGACGCGTGACCGCTGGGAGGTTGACCTCCGGGAGCGGAGAGCCCTGATGCCAGACGGCGCAGACGCGCCGCGTCAGAGGACCAGCCCGTCCTGTCTGCCTCGGCGGCGAGGGTGATGATCGGGTCACGGTCCAGAACCTCCGGCGGACAATCCTCGAGCAACGCGGCAGCCTCGGTGAACGCCCCAGCTCTCCCGTAGGCTGCTGCCAGCGGGGCCAGGGCATCCCGATGGCCGGCTCGCAGCGCCTCCGAGAGCGACTCGATCGCGCTCTTCAGCCTCCCCCCTGCAAGAGCCACGATGCCTGCTTCGGTAGGTCCGAGCGCGAACCCACTCGGAGGATCGGCCAGGAGCGCTTCTGCTTCCGCCACGTCGTCCTGGGCGAGGAGTGCCCTGATCAGCAGGGAGCTCGCCTCCGCCCTGAAAGCATGCGACCGAAGCTTCGGAAGCAGGGATCGGGACTCAGCAGACGCAGCAGCGAAGTCACCTTCAGCCAGTGCCCGTTTGGCATGCTCAAGGCGGGGCCGCAGGACCTCATCTCGCTGCGTCCTCGAGCGCGAGCTCTGAGGAGAGAATCCGAAGAGCGCGAAGAGGAAGGCGAGCCACCACTGCCGGAACCACAACGCCAGCCCTATGAGCACGACGGCAACCGCGAGGAACACCCTGTCAGAGATGACCTCGTGCCGCCTCGGGAACCAGATCTCCAGCAGCCCGGCCAGGATGTGGCCTCCGTCGAGCATTCGGATGGGGAGCCAGTTGAGGATCCCCCAGCCCAGGTTGACGAAGATGATGTCGACCAGAGCCTGCTCGACGAGCGGGGAGAAGGCATCACGGCGAATGCGTTCGGCTGTCAGCAACAGGACGGCCAGACCGATCGTTATGCCGATGGCGCTCCCTGCAGCGGCGATCAGCACCCGGCCGCCCGCAGGCACTGCGGGCTCCCGGTGCCACTTCGTTACGCCGCCCAGCGCGAACAGCTCGACCTCGACAGTCGCCCCGTAGCGCCTGGCCGTCACCGCGTGACCGAGCTCGTGCGCCAGCACCGAGACGAACACCACGACCACCCAGATGACCAGGCTGGCGGGTTGACGAAAGCTCAGGAACCCGAGGAGCAGCGCAGTCAGGAGGAACGAGGGCCTGATGGCGATCGGAAGCGTCCCGATCCGAAACGACAGCACCTATACGTCGCCTTCGTCATCTGTGCGTTGCAGGTGGATCCTGCCCTCCCTGCCGCGCAGGGAAAGACCACTCCCGAATCCGTAGCGGACCTGGATCATCTCAGCCAGGATCGACACTGCCACCTCG
>CAZKJJ010000586.1:0-1870 GCA_964553055.1 uncultured Acidimicrobiia bacterium | reverse complement strand
ACCCGTCCGACTCCTGCGTCGCCTGGAGGTAGGTCAGAACAGGCTGAATGTCGGATTTGGACCCTGCAGCGAGGTGCGCTCCCGCGGCAAGCACCAGATCACGGGGCCACACGAGGTGATAGCCGCCACGCTCGTCGTCTCCGCGGGCGGAGCCCCATGGGATCGAAAGGCTGGCCACCAGACCCCCGGGAAAGTCCTTGCCTTCGTGCACCTTCAAGACCATCAAGCACGTGCGGTGGAGATCGGGGTCCCCCTCCTCCGGGGAATCGAACTGCTGATGCCAGGCCTCCCAATCCTCTACGTATCTGCTCTGGAGACGGTCGAACCCCGAATTGAGGCTCGCCAATACGCGGTTGCCTGCTTCCTCTGGGGTACGCCCGAATCCAACCGCGACGACGAACTCGCCCCCGCAAGAGACGAGATCGACGTCGATCGCCAGCCCGAGATTGCCGCTTTCCGCCCTTTCGTAGCTGCGAGTGATCTCACCGCTCGCGGCCAGCTCCTGCCAGGCATCCGAGACGCCGACGAATCCCACCGTGGCAGCACGATGGGGAGCGTCGACGGCCATCGCCAGGCCTGCGCCTTGGCCCTCTGCGAACACCATCGGGACGCCCTTGTAGTCGCCTACCCATCCGGTGTTGTCATGGCCCTTGTTGCCGAGGCGGGGGGCCAGCAGAGCCACCGTGTGATAGTCGGCCAGACTGCCGATGATCGGCACGAAGCGGGTTCTCTGCAGGAGGACGTCTCTGCCAGGATCGGTGATGAGCTGCTTCTCGAGCCGATACCTGCCCTGGATGCAGGTGTTGACCATCTCGTAGGCAGGCACACCGGGGGAGTGGGTCGACTGTCTGTGCTCGGTGTCGTGTTTCTCCTCGGAGAAGAACCCGTCTGCTGTCACGACCATGCCAAGGTCACGAAGGGCCGGCATGTCGACTCGGGGAAAGTACACCTCGTTGACGATCCCCTGGCCGATCGTGAACCAGACAGACGATGGACCCAGTGACGTGCCAACGCCGGTCTTGGTGGCTTCGGTCCAGCGAGGCGGCAGCCCAGGACCACCGGGGGCAGCTCTCATGACGTACCGAATCTGCTCACGCAGGGTGGCTCACGATAGGTACTCCTTCACCGAGCGCGGCCGGGATCGTAGCCGGGCCGGGCCTCTGAGCCGGGTCTCTCCGGCCGCAGGAATACCGCCGCCAGCGGCGGGAGCGTGAGAGGGACGGAGACCGGATGACCGTGCATGGCATCCTGCTCCGCCTCCACCGATCCGAGGTTGCCGACCCCGCTGCCGCCGTAGGCGACCGCATCCGTGTTGAGTACCTCGATCCACCGACCGTTGGTGGGCACGCCCAGGCGATAGTCGTACCTGGGAACGGGTGTGACGTTCAGAGCCACCAGCAAGGGCTCCCCCGTACGGGACCACCGCAAGAACGACAGGACCCCAGACGCCGAGTCCGAGGTGTCCACCCACGAGAAGCCGGCAGGGTCGAAGTCGAGATCAGCGAGCGGGTCCTCGCTTCTGTAGAGCTGGTTGAGGTCCCTGACCATCCTCTGGACGCCGGCATGCCCTGCCCCTTCCAGGAGAGGCCAGCCAACCTCGCCCTCGTGGTCCCACTCTTCACGGCTGCCGATCTCGCCGCCCTGAAAGAGCAGCTTCTTGCCGGGCAGCGCCCATTGGTAGGCCAGGAGCAGCCGAAGGTTGGCGAAGCGCTGCCACTCGTCGCCTGGCATCTTCGAGAGGAGGGATCCCTTGCCGTGGACGACCTCGTCGTGGGACAGCGGGAGAACGAAGTTCTCGCCGAACGCGTAGAGCATCCTGAAGGTCAGATCGTCCTGGTGGTGTCTTCTGTACAGGGGATCCCGGCTGAGG
>CAZKJJ010000585.1:0-1874 GCA_964553055.1 uncultured Acidimicrobiia bacterium | reverse complement strand
AGCGACTACTACGCCGAATTCATGGCTGACTACCTCGGGATCCCCGGCGGCGCGATGCACGTGGTTCCTTTGGGCATCAACCTCACGGGGTACGAGCCCCGTCCGGAGCGCCCCTCGGGGCCGTTCACCATCGGCTATTTCGCGCGGGTGGCACCGGAAAAGGGCCTACATAACCTCGTGGAGGCCTATCGCCTCATCCGCCGCGACCTGGGACCGACCGAAGTGCGTCTCGAGGCGGCGGGCTATCTCGCTCCCGAGCATCGCGGGTATCTCCGCGACATCGAGCGGCAAATGAAGGGCTGGGGTTTCGAGGGCGAGTTCCACTATCGCGGTGTTTTGGATCGGCGAGGCAAGGTCGAGTTCCTGCAGCGTTTGGACGTGCTCTCGGTTCCGAGCGTCTACCGAGAGCCCAAGGGGATGTTCTTGCTGGAGGCGATGGCGTGCGGCGTTCCCGTCGTACAGCCCAGGCACGGCGCCTTTCCGGAGATTCTCGAGAAGACGGGCGGGGGAGTCTTGGTTCGTTCCCAAGACGCTGCCGATCTCGCCGACGCGCTCGCCTCGCTCCGAAAGGATCCGGCCTTTGCCGCCTCCCTCGGAAGGGCGGGGAGCGAGGGAGTGCGCCAGCATTTCAGCGTCTCTCAGGAAGCGAAACGAACCCTCGAAGTCTATGGCAAGCATTCCCTCTCGGAGCAGGTTTCGGCCGAGCGCGTCGTGCCAACGGCGGCGGCCCAGTCTGTCGGGCGATCCGATCGTTCTCGATAGGAGTCAGACACCTTGAGCAGAGAGCTCGCCATCGATGACAAGGTGAAGGAAGCCAAAGAAGCGCTCGATCGCCACGTTCGGGAGATCGTGCAGTGGCATTTCGATCCGGAGACGGGAGCTCCTTTCTGGCTGGAGTACGCCAAGAAGCTCGATTTCGATCCGCGCCAGGACATTGGGGTCTTCGAGGATCTACGCAAGTTCCCGCCTTTCGAAGACGAGTGGCTGCGTGGCGGTCCGGTGCGTCGTTGGGTCCCCAAGGCCTACGCCGATCGCCCTATCTTCGTTTTCGAGACGGGTGGCACGACGGGGATTCCGAAAACCCGGATCTCCATTGACGATTTCCGCATCGACTACGAGCTCTTCAGTGAGACCCTTCCAGATGAACATTTTCCCAAAGGTGCCAACTGGTTGATGCTAGGGCCGTCCGGGCCGCGGCGGCTGCGGCTGGCGGTCGAGCATCTCGCACAGCATCGCGGAGGCATCTGCTTTTGCGTCGATCTGGATCCTCGCTGGGTGATCAAGCTGATCAAAAGCGGTTGGACGGAGCAGCTCGAGGCCTACAAGAAGCATGTGATCGATCAGGCGCTCACGACCTTGAAAGCTGGCCACGACATCAAGTGTTTGTTCACGACACCGAAGCTTCTCGAAGCACTCGCGCTCGCACTCGAGGATGCCAGGTCGAGCATTCGCGAGACGGGGATTACCGGAATCTTCTCCGGCGGCACGGAGTTCACCCCCCAGTGGACCCGATTCGCGATGGAGGAGCTTCTCGATGGCGTGTACATCACGCCGACCTACGGGAACACGCTCATGGGGCTGGCGCCGTCACGGCCGGTGCGGGCCGAGGAGGGTTACAAGATTGCCTACTACCCACCTCAACCCCGGGCAGTGATCGAGGTTGTCGATCCCGACGCGCCCGATCGCATCGTGGGCTACGGAGAAGCCGGCCGGGTGAAGCTCACCACGTTGACCAAGGAGTTTTTCATGCCTGGCTTTCTGGAGCGCGACGAGGGGGAGCGGGAAGAACCCTACCAATCCTATCCCTGGGACGGAATCAGCGGTGTGCGTCCCTTCCAGAAACTGGCCGCTACCACCACCGTAGGAGTGTATTG
>CAZKJJ010000584.1:0-1877 GCA_964553055.1 uncultured Acidimicrobiia bacterium | reverse complement strand
CTGGGCGGTGGCGGCTTGGCGGACGCCCTCGACGTCACCCGAGGCGTCGAAGAAAGTGAGGGCAGACTCCGCATAACGCAGACTGCGCTCGACTTCGCCTGCGAACTCCGCCACGTGGGCAGCCCGCAACTGCAGGTCGGCCCGCCGGTCGCCGTCCAGCGCCAGAGAAATGGCACCGTCGAGCAGGCTGAGCGCCTGAGCGTGGGAGTGGAGAGCCAGGGCCCGCTCGGCGGCATCCACCAGCGAGCCGAGCGCGCGGGCGGCCAGGGCTTCCCGCTCAGGCCCTTCCGGGCTGGCTTGGTAGGCGCCCATGATGTGCCCTGCCACTACCCCTGCCAGCTCCGGATCGTCGACCGCCGCGAAGTGGGCGGCTACTGCCAGGTGCTTGGAACGACGGTCAGGACGGCTCAGCCTCCCGTAGGCGACCTCCCGGATCAGCGACTGGATGAAGTGGTACTGGCCGCGCTCGGGCGACCGGGGGTCATCTTGGATGTCGAGGATCTCTGCCTGGACGAGTCGACGCAGCACGGTTTCCAGCTCCGCCGGATCTGCTTCCCGCATGGCCGCCAGCGCCTCGAGCGTGAAGGACTGGCCCAGCACCGACGCATCCTGGAGAACCGATTGCTCCTCGTCGGCGAGCCGGTCGATCCTGGCTCCGATGACCGCCTGAAGGGAATCGGGAAGGGCCATCGAGATGGCATCACCCTCGAACCGGAACTGCCCATCGACGGAGGTGAGTTCCCCGCTGCCGACCAGCATCCGGACCATCTCCACCGCATAGAGGGGGATTCCTGCCGTCCGACGGGCCAGGCTCTCGATCACCTCGGGGGAAAGCCCCGGGAGATACTCGGTGAGCATGCGTGTCATGTCGGCCTCCGACAGAGTGGGCAGGCGGAGGCCCAGGGAGTTGCGTTGCTGGGATCCCCAGCCCGGTTGTCTGTCCAGCAGATCGGACCTGGCCAAGGTGATGACCAGCAAAGGAGATCGGGTGGACCGCTCCACCAGCTCGGCGACGAACTCCAACAGGCCGTCGTCTGCCCAGTGCAGGTCCTCGAAGACCAACACTGTGGGTCCAGCGTCGGCGATGTTCTGGAAGAACGCCCGCAACGCCGAGAAGAGCTCGGATCTTGTTCCAGGAGGCATGTCGGCCAGCCCAAGCAGTCCGGCCAGCTTCGGCTCGATCCATTGCCGATCGTCCTCAGAGGGAACGAATTCCGCCATGGTGGTGCGGAGCCGGATCATCGCTCGCGCCTGCTCTTCCGTTTCGAGGATCCCTGCCCGCTGCCGGACCATCTCGCCCAGGGCCCAGAAGGTGAGCCCTTCGCTGTAGGAAGGTGAGCGACCCTGATGCCAGTACACGTCGTGGGTGAACCCGTCGACGTAGTTCTTGAACTCGTCGGCCAGTCGGGACTTGCCGATGCCCGCCTCTCCAACGATGGAGACCAGCCGGGCCCGACGCCCGGACTCCACCGCCGAGAAGGCGTCCTTGATGAGGCGCATCTCCCGCTCTCTGCCCACGAAGGGCGGCTGCCGGATGTCGTCGACGTCCCTGCCTCCCACCATCGAAGCGACCCGCAGGGCCCGCCAGGCCGGGACCGTCTCGGTCTTGCCCTTGACGGCGCGCTCGCCCACGTAGACGTAGTCGATCGACCGTTTGGTGACCGCTTCGGTGGCCTCGCCTACGAACACCGTGCGGGGGTTGGCGATCGATTGGAGTCGGGAGGCGACGTTGACCAGGTCGCCCACCACCAGGCCCTGCTCGTTGCCTCCAGGGCCGACCGCGGTGGCGCCCGAGTTGACGCCTGCCCTGAGCATCAGATCAGCAACCCCCAACTCCTGACCAAGGGCGTCGACCATGTCGACCAGCTCGAGGGCGG
>CAZKJJ010000583.1:0-1879 GCA_964553055.1 uncultured Acidimicrobiia bacterium | reverse complement strand
AGGGCCATCGAGAGCCGAAGGCGGAGGATGCAGCTCCAGGTCTACACCGTGAACCAGCTGCTGGCTCTTCAGGTCAGGGCGGGGATGGGCGTGGTCCGGTCCGTCCAGCGGGTAGCGGAACGCGGTCAGGGCGACGTCGTCGCCGAGCTGAACGAGGCGCTGAGGCTGCATCGATCTGGCATGCCAACGGCTGCGGCCTTTCGCCAGATCGCAGCCCAGACACCGGAGCCGCACTGCCGCAGGACGTATGCGCTGCTGGCAGCCGCCGAGGAGCGAGGAGCTGACCTGGCGGATGCTCTCCTGGCGCTGAGCGAGGACGTCAGGGAGGCCCGCAGGCAGGAGATCCAGAGGCGGGCCACACGACAGAGGGCCGCAATGCTCGTGCCCGTCATCGCCATCCTCGCTCCGGTGATGCTGCTGTTCGTGGCGGCTCCGCTTCCCCAGATCATCTTCGGTATCCGGTGAAAGGAGGGCAGATGTATCTGCAGTTGCAGGACGCCGTCAGGCGCGTCCACCGAGACGAGCGGGGCCTCAACACGGCCGAGCTGCTCGGCAACGCCGCTCTGGCTGTGGTGGCGCTCGTCGCGATCTGGGCGGCGCTTCGAGCGCTTGGCCTCGACGTCATCAACTGGATCGGAGGTCAGCTGTTCGGCGCGGGCTGACAGAGGAAGCAGGAGTGTCCACCGTGGGCGTGGTGGCCTCCTCCGCGCTGGCGCTGGTCTTCTTCGTGATGTGCGCCTGGATGATCACCGTCCACTACGGCCTGGGCGTCATACGGGGCTCCCTCGACGAAGGCGCGAGAGCAGGAGCCTGGGCAGGCCACCAGAACGAGACCTGTGAGCGGGTTGCTGGCGAAGCGATCGCCCAGTTGTTGGGCGGCCCCCTGGCAGAGGGGAGCTCGCCACGGTGCTGGAGCGTCGGAACGCAGATGGTCGCCGAAGCCTCAGGGTCATTCGAGGCGTGGCTGCCCGGTGTGCCCTCCTGGAGCTTCACCCTGCGGGCTTCCTCGTCACTCGAGCCGTGAACGAGCGAGGCTCCGCTCCTGTGGAGCTGGCAGCCGCGGCAGGCCTGCTGCTGATTCCTGTCACGCTGGCCGTGCTGTCCGTCGGCCCATGGCTGAACAGGCAGCTGGCCGCGAGGGTCGCCTCGAGGGAAGCCGCCAGGGTCGTGGTCCTCGCGCAGACGTTCGAAGAAGGCGAAGGGGCAGCCCAGGAGGTGGTGGCAGAGATCGCCCGCAACCACGGCCTGGCTTCCGGGGACCTGTCGCTGAGGCTGGACGGGAGCCTCACCAGAGGAGGGACGGTCACCGCCGAGGTCTCGGTCAGGGTGCCGATCCTGGCCGTGCCCGGACTCGGCGACGTCGCGGGCCCTTGGGCCTGGACAGCCCGTCACACCGAGGCTGTCGACCTCTATCGGAGCCTGCCATGAACGAGCGAGGGTCGGTCACGATCTGGGTGCTCGGACTGTGTCTGCTGGTGCTCACGCTGGGAGGCCTGAGCGTCGACCTGTGGAGGGGCATCTCGGAGCGACGTGCCCTCTACCACGTGGCCTCGGCGGGAGCCGTGGCAGGGGCGTCCGGGATCGACACCGAGCTGTGGCGGTCTTCCGGGATGCTCGGCCTGGACCCTCTCCTGGCTGAGGACATGGCCGTCCGGGCGGTGGCCGCTCAGCCCCGCTCGGCTGAGCTGACGGATCTGGAGGTGGAGGTCGCCGAGTCCAGCATCGAGGTCACCGTGGCCAGGCCGCTGCGCTTCACGTTGCTCAGGCTGATGGGTGTCGACTCGATCACGGTCACCGCTTCGGCGGTGGCAGAGCCCCGTCTCGAGCCGTGAGCGCCAGAGCGAGGCTGGCAGCAGGCTTGGTCCTGGTGGCGATCCTC
>CAZKJJ010000582.1:0-1880 GCA_964553055.1 uncultured Acidimicrobiia bacterium | reverse complement strand
ATCGGAGGGCCTGCAGGATCGCCGGACCGTGCAGCCGAAAGCTAGCGCTCGAGTGATCGTCTGACGCGGTCCTCCACAGAGGCCGCCTGGGGCATTCGAATCGGCGTGATGGACACCCATCCGTGATGCGCGGCGTCGACATCGGTCCCATGGAGCTCATCGAACTCGCGAAAGGCTCCCCCGAACGCATGCACGAACCGTCGCTCACCATCTGGCCGGAACAGGCGGTCGTATCCGACCCTGGCGATGGACGTGAGCCTCCGCGGCGTCTTCTCATCGGCTTCGAAGGGCATGTTGACGCTCACGACATCTGCGTCTGCCAGGAGGGTGCTGTTCTCGATCTCCCCCGCCAGCGCAGCCCCCAGGACCGCGAGGCGGTGCCACTGCCCGACCGCTTCCTTCGTCCTCACGTACGCCCTCCACGAGGCCCAGTCGCCCATGGTTCCCGTCGAGAAGGCCATGGATGGGACACCGCTCACCCACGCCTCGACAGCCGCCCCCACCGTCCCAGAGGACATGATGTACCCGGCACCGTGGTTGTAGCCGACGTTGATCCCCGAGACCACCAGGTCGGGGGCCGACTCGAAGAGACCGTCGATGGCGAGCTGAACCCCGTCTGCGGGGTAGCCGGAGCACAGCCACACATCGAGGCCGTCGCGCCGCACCTCCTCGACGTGGACTGGGTCGAACCGCGTGATTGCCTTCCCGACCCAGCTCCGCTCACTGTCGGGAACCACGATCCGCACGTCCCGCAGCTCACCGAGGGCTCTGGCGAAGGGGACGAGAGCCGGGCTGTCAGGACCGTCGTCGTTCGTGAGCAGAGTCCACGCCACGGCGGCGACGATAACGGGAAGTCCTGGCGGCGCACCTCGCTCCAGCTCACGCGGGTTCTCGGCCAGTGCCCTGGAGCCGACACGAGCCACATCTCTGCTGGGGCCGCCAAACAAGCGAGAGGCGTCCCAGAGAGGAAGCGCTGAGCGAGAGCTCAGCACGGCCCAGGCGCCACCGGGTAGGGTCAGCCGCACCGTGCGTGCTGCCCTCATCACCCGGTTCGAGGAGCCGCTCGAGATCGGACGGGTACCCGATCCTGCTCCCTCCCCCGATGGGGTCGTGCTCCGAGTCGAGGCGTCGGGGGTCTGCAGGTCGGACTGGCATGCCTGGATGGGACACGAGGCGCTTCCATCGCTCCCTCACGTCCCAGGCCACGAGATGTCAGGCGTGGTCGCCTCGACAGGAGACGAAGTGACCCGGTGGCACGAAGGCGACAGGGTGACGGTGCCGTTCTCCATCGGCTGCGGGGCCTGCTCGTCCTGCCTCGAAGGTCACCTCAACACCTGCGACCGCCCTTTCACCCCTGGATTCACACATTGGGGATCCTTCGCCGAGCTCGTGGCGATCGATCATGCGGACTCCAACCTGATCGCCTTGCCCGAGGGATGGTCGTTCGTTGAAGCGGCAGGCCTTGGCTGCCGCTTCGTCACCGCGTTCCACGCCATCGTGGATCAAGGCAGACTGGCTCAAGGCGACTGGCTGGCCGTCCACGGATGCGGCGGCGTCGGCCTCTCCGCGGTGATGATCGGAGAGGCCCTGGGGGCACGGGTCGTGGCGATCGACATCTCCCAACGCAAGCTCGAGATGGCGAGAGAGCTTGGCGCCGAGGTCATGATCGACGCCACCGACACGCCAGGCGTCGGAAAGGCGGTCCGAAAAGCCACCGGTGGAGGTGTCCATGTCTCGATCGATGCCCTGGGCAGTGTCGCCACCGCCTCGAACTCCCTCCAGTCGCTTCGGAAACACGGCAGACACGTCCAGGTCGGCCTCATGTACGGTCAGGACGCCGTGCTGCCGGACCTCACCGCCGCTGAGCAGCCCCTCCCCCA
>CAZKJJ010000581.1:1470-1890 GCA_964553055.1 uncultured Acidimicrobiia bacterium | reverse complement strand
GGGCGCACTCGCCATCGGCGCTGTACGGGGTGGGCTCGGTCGGCTCCTCGGCTGATTCGTCGCCCTCACCGTCGTCGATCTCGTCGAACGTGACGTCGTCCCCGTTCTCATCGGTGAGGCCGGTGATCGGCGTCTCGCCGTCCTCGCCCTCCTCGCCGTAGGTAGCCGTGTACGTGCCCGAGAGCGAACAGTCCACGGTGGCCCCGTCGTACGCCTGGATCCCGGTGAAGAAGAGATTCGCAGTGGGGTCGTACCCGAAGGTGAAGCCGGTGTCACCATCCGTGTCGTCCATAGCGGCACTTGCCACACCCGCGGTGAACAACACGCTAAACGCCGCCACGACGGCAATGACTCGAGTTCTCATACCTGACCCTCCAGGGTTCGCCTGCTCCGTCTAGTGTCGGCAAACCGGCTCCGGAA
>CAZKJJ010000581.1:0-1460 GCA_964553055.1 uncultured Acidimicrobiia bacterium | reverse complement strand
GACCAGGTGGCCGCGAAATGGTCACTCGCCTGCGAACGAGCTAGTCACAAGGCCTCGTGGCGTTGCGATCGGATATACGTCGGCTTTGCCTCATTAGCGTCCGAAGGTAGCGTCGCCGAGGAAGAGGTTGGCGCACGACAGGCGACCACTGAGCTGACAAATCCATTGCCGCGCGCACGCATTTTGGAGGACACGAGATCTTCTATCCGAGTTTCGCAACACCCTTCTACTTCGGAACTGAGAGGGTTTTGTCCACTCTTGAGGAGCGGTGAACGCACCACGCGTGTGCATCGCGTTCGGCCACACCGGTATAGAGGCGAGGGAGAGGCCCCACTCTTGGGGGGAAGGCTGGTGGGTGGGACCAGCACCGGGAGCCTCTCCCTCTACCCCTGCTGTCAACGCTCGTTATCGGTCCCTCGAGGATCCGGCTTGAGCATCCATTCCTCAGCTACTTCATCGTAGCTCCTCGGTCCTGGTCAGCCGTCGTCGACGGACCCTGCTCGTTACTCTCATCGCTGTCGCTGCTCGTCTTGCTTCTCGGCACCGAGGTCAACTACTAGGTTCAGCGATGCAACCCACTGCATCCCGATCCCCCGGTGGTACGACTTCACGCCTGGCGTTCCGTTCGACCCGGGAAGAGCTCTAGCTGTCAGTTTGCTCGCGCGGACTATTCACGGCTTGTGCTTGGCTCTGAGCCAGCGACTGCGTTCCGCGATCTGGTGCCGCGACCACCACAGCTTCGATCGCATCGCGGAGTCGCGCCCTTTCCTCCGCGCTCCTGAGCCGCAACATCGTTTCGTTTGCCCATCGTTCGAATTCGCTGAGTCGAGCTTCCAGGTCCGCGAGGTATGCCTTCACCTGCTCCTTTTCGTATCCTCCACGCACTGTCGAGAATTCGCGATCGTCCAACGGTCTCCGGTTCAGCAGCATCCCACTACCCCACGCCTCGATGTCCACCCTCTTTGGAAACGTAGCATCAAACCTGGGGAGCGCAGTGTCCAATTGCCATCGGCTCCAACGGACTAGTCCAGCTGATGCATCCGTCTGCGATTTTCGGGCTTGGTGAACCGAAACCGCGCCGCTGGCCGAGATCGAGTCATCCCGTCGCCCCCGGTGCCATATTTGCCCGTACCCATGTCCCATCGATCGCACTTGGGTGTGACCGTCGGCCCATCCTGGATCTGACTGTCGCCCCTAATCGGCAACGTGGTGCGATGACGTCACACACTGTTCTGAGCCTGGCAAGGCGTCTGTTTTGGGAGGTGCCCGGACTCAGTTAACAGGCACACCTGAACCCGCTGCCTTCTGCAGTTCGAGGGGAGCATCGGCCCCGGGGCAGAGCAGCCCGAAGGGAACCGGCTGGCGGCCTTCCCACTCGAAAGTCATTTGCGTGGACTTCAACCGGAGCAGAACCAAAGGACGTGTAAGGAGGTGAGTGCATTGTCCATGAAGCGAATCAT
>CAZKJJ010000580.1:456-1894 GCA_964553055.1 uncultured Acidimicrobiia bacterium | reverse complement strand
CATTGCCAATGAGAGTGAGCCTTTCTGCAGCTCCTGCACCCGCCTGCGGCTCTCTTCCAACGGCCTGCTCTACGGCTGTCTGTCGAATGCCGCCAACCACGACATGAAGCCGATTCTGGAGCTGCCGGAGCACCAGGCAATGGTGCGGTTGCAGTCCACCTTGATGAAGGCCCTGGCCGACAAGCAGAACCTGAGCTTCAAGGGCGAAGTGACGGTGATGAAGTTCATCGGCGGCTGAAATCCGCCGGGACTCCGATGGGCGACGTCGCCGACTTGTTCGAGACCCTCGAGGCCGTCCAGGCCAACAAGCGCCTGCCCCCGGTGCAGCAGTGGCGGCCCCAACGCCAGGGCCGCATCGATATCCGCATCGCGCGCGACGGCACCTGGTATCACGACGGCCATCCCATTCGGCGCTCCGCCCTGGTGGCGTTGTTCTCCACCGTGCTGCGAAGGGACGCCGATGGCTTCTGCCTGGTCACCCCGGGCGAGAAGCTGCTGATCGAGGTCGAGGACGCACCGTTTCTCGCGGTCGCGCTCGAATCCAAGGGCCATGGAGCAGAGACCGACCTCCTGTTCACCACCAATGTCGGGGATCACGTGGTGGTGGATCTTCACCATCCGCTGCGGGTGGAGGAGCACCACGGCGAGCCGCGGCCCTACCTGCGGGTCCGGGATGATCTCGAGGCCCTGATCCACCGACCGGTGTTCTACCACCTGGTGGCGCAGGCGATGCAGGAAGGCGACGAGCTGGTCGTCTATAGCCGCGGCGCCCGATTCCCGCTCCGCCGCACCTGACCCCGTAGCCATCAAACAGCCAAGGTGAATGGCGACGGGGAGTAAATCAGTCGGAGTCGCTGAGGTTGCCGACCGATAGCGAAGCTCTGACTGCGGGCGCGCCGGAGCGATTCGCAGCTGCTCTCCACACTGGTTTAAGTCTGGGCAGCGACTCGTCGGCCGCAGTCACATATTGGGGTAGTTCGGCCCCCCACCGCCCTCGGGCACCACCCAGTTGATGTTCTGCGCCGGGTCCTTGATGTCACAAGTCTTGCAGTGAACGCAGTTCTGGGCATTGATCTGGAAGCGTTTGCGCCCGTCTTCCTCCACCACCTCGTAGACGGCGGCAGGGCAGTAGCGCTGCGCCGGCTCGTCGTACTTCGGCAGGTTGTCAGCGATGGGAATGGCAGGATCCAGGAGCTGCAGGTGGCACGGCTGGTCTTCCTCGTGATTGGTGTTCGACAGGAACACCGACGACAGCTTGTCGAAGGAGATCACCCCGTCTGGCTTCGGGTAGTCGATGCGCTTTGCCTCGGAGGCCAGCTTCAGGGTGGCGTGATCCGGCGTCGGATCCGTCATTGTGTAGGGCGCATGGCCGCGCAGCAGGAATTGATCGAGACACGCGTACGCGGAGCCTCCGAGCACACCGAGCTTATGCAGCGCC
>CAZKJJ010000580.1:0-446 GCA_964553055.1 uncultured Acidimicrobiia bacterium | reverse complement strand
TTGCGGGATCGATTCAACTCGTCATGGAGCCAGGAGCTCTCGAATGCCTCGCGATACTCGGCGAGGTCGCGGGCCGGCTCTCCACTGTCACCGAGGTTGGCGTAGATTGTCTCGGCCGCCAGCATGCCGGACTTCATGGCTGTGTGGCTCCCTTTGATCTTCAACACGTTCAGGAACCCGGCGTCGTCACCCACGAGCACCGCGCCGGGCACCGTGAGCTTGGGAAGAGCCTGGAGGCCCCCTTTGACGATGGCCCGTGCACCATAGGCGATGCGCTTGCCCCCCTCCAGCGTCGAGGCAATGAGCGGATGGTGCTTCCAGCGTTGAAACTCGTCGAACGGGCTCAGATGCGGATTCTTGTAGCTGAGATCGACGATCAGGCCGAGCGCGACTTCGTTGTTCTCCAGGTGATACAAAAAGGAACCGCCGGTAGAGCCCCCCGACAG
>CAZKJJ010000579.1:0-1895 GCA_964553055.1 uncultured Acidimicrobiia bacterium | reverse complement strand
TTCTCCGCGACGACGGGCTCTCGTACGGCGACTACGTCGAGCAGCTCACCTACCTGCTGTTCCTCAAGATGGCCGACGAGCAGACGAGGCCGCCGTTCAATCGTGAGCCGATCATCCCGACCGGGCTCGACTGGCCGTCGCTCGTCTCGAAGGATGGCGACGAGTTGGAGACGCACTACCGGCACGTACTCACCGAACTCGGCAAGGAACACGGGATGTTGGGCGTCGTGTTCCGCAAGGCCCAGAACCGCATCCAGGACCCGGCGAAGCTGCGACGCCTCATCGTCGACCTCATGGACCAGGAGCAGTGGATGGTCCTCGACGCCGACGTGAAGGGCGACCTGTACGAGGGGCTGCTCGAGAAGAACGCCGCCGACCTCAAGTCCGGTGCCGGGCAGTACTTCACGCCACGGCCGCTCATCCAGGCGATCGTCGAGGTGATGCGCCCGGGTCCTGAGGAGACGATCAACGACCCGGCCTGTGGGACAGGTGGTTTTCTCATCGCAGCGCACGAGTGGATCGCCGACCACCACCAGCTCGACCCCGACCAGAAGCGACACCTCAGGTTCGATGCGCTGCACGGCAACGAGATTGTTGACAACACCGCACGCCTCTGCGTGATGAACCTGCTGCTGCACGGAATCGGCCAGCCCAACGGGGTGAGCCCGATCAAGGTCGAGGACTCCCTCGCCGCAGACCCCGGGGACCGCTACTCGATGGTGCTCACGAACCCGCCGTTCGGGAGGAAGTCATCGATGACGATCATGGTCGACGGTGAGGCAGCCCGGGAGTCGCTCCAAGTGGTCCGGGAGGACTTCTGGGCGACGACGTCGAACAAGCAGCTCAACTTCGTCCAGCACGTGAAGACGATCCTCCAGACGAACGGCCGGGCTGCGGTGGTGGTGCCCGACAACGTGCTGTTCGAAGGTGGTGCGGGGTAGGCGGTGCGTCGACGCCTCCTCCAGGAGTGCGACGTGCACACGCTGCTTCGGCTCCCGACGGGCGTCTTCTACGCGCAGGGCGTGAAGGCCAATGTGCTGTTCTTCGACAAGAAGCCCGGACGTGAGGAGCCCTGGACGCGGGACCTGTGGATCTTCGACCTGCGAACCAACCAGCACTTCACGCTCAAGCAGAACCCACTCACCTCCCACGCCTTGGCCGACTTCGTCGCCGCCTACAACCCCGACGACCGTCACAACCGTGTCGAGTCCGAGCGCTTCCGCAAGTTCAGCTACGACGAACTGATGGGTCGGGACAAGGTGAGCCTCGACATCTTCTGGCTTCGTGACGAGTCACTTGAGGACACCGAGAACCTCCCGCCCCCGGCAGTCATCGCCGCCGAGATCGTCGAAGACCTCGAAGCCGCATTGGCCGAGTTCGCCGAGATCGCCAACTCGCTCGGGGAGCAGGTGACGTGAGCACTGGTTGATGGGCGGGAGGGCTGTCGTTTCGTGACGGAGGCGGCTCCCATGCAGCGGGGCCGGGTGGTCGTGTTCGCTACTCAGCCTCTGGCTGCTTCCTGCGGTGACCGCCCATCTTCGCCAGTTTCGGCCTCGTCGTCCACGTCCCCCTCTTCCCGCGGTTCGTACTCACCCAGCGTCGCGACCGAGGCGCGCAACGAACGGACGAGCCGCGAGAACCCGTCAGCGAGTGAGGCGGCTGCCGCAGACCACTCCTCCTGGTCGGTCTTGAAGCCGCCATCAACGGGATTGTCCCAGCGCACGACTGCACCCGAGGCGTTCGGCAGTGGATCGAAGGTGAGCTCTCCACCGAAGCTGTCCTCGATGCTCGCCTTCTGCGAGAGGAGCTGCTCGAAGTACCACATCGACTCGGCCTTGTCCTCACCATGGATCCGAAGACAGCACCACGTGGACTTGGCCGTGACCCACACCTGC
>CAZKJJ010000578.1:0-1897 GCA_964553055.1 uncultured Acidimicrobiia bacterium | reverse complement strand
ACAAGCGGGCCAGGAGGCCAACACCGTTGGCCCCGGCATGGACGCCCAGGGTTGAGGAGCCGATGTCGTAACTCCCCACCCCCGGGGTGCCCGGTGTGGGGTTGGAGATCGTGATGTGCGGATTGCTGAAAGGGGTGTGGTCGACTGCTTTCTCCATGTAGAACGCGGCGCCAAAGTTCGGGTCGGAAACTTGGAACCCCATGAACGTGAGGATGGTGGGGTCGAACTCGATGCGGGCCTGCCAGCCGCCGATGTCCTTGCCGGCGGGGATGCCGCCCGTTTCATCGACGCCATCGGCGGTTCCGGAGTTGCCGATGACCAGATCCACGAAGATCTCAGGGTTACTGTCGTTGCAGGCCGTATCAGTTACGTTGGCGGTCGTGCCAATGGCGCCGACGCTGCTGGCAGTGTTGTCGCCGGGGCTGGCGTCCACGCTCAGAACGCCAATGGGCTCGCCGGTGCTGGCGGACACGATACCTACCCCACGGACGCCCAAGACCGCGATCAAGAGCGCAACGATACCCAGCAGGGAGATTGGAGGAAGCTTCATCACCGCGCCCCCTCGCGATGAAAAGGCCCGCCGAGGCTTCGAATTTGACACAATTGCTGTCAGTTGTCAAGGCCCGCATAGTCTGGCCTGTATTCGATCCCCATCGCCCGCTCACGATATAGAAGAGGGCTCGTTCAGTATGGTCGCCGGCCGGCGGCCATCTGCTTTCGAGGCAGATGGTCGTGGTCGGCTTCTGTTTCCTCTTCACTTCGGCCGCTATCATGCCCCACTGGCTTCACTGTTCCTTGAGGGTGATGGGGCAATGACGGGGGAATCCCACTCTTCCGAAGGCTGGGCAGACTGGCCGGAATCCCAAAGTATCTTCCTCTCATTGACTACTCGCCTCGATATTGGGCAGCGATGCAGTTCATGCCGCTCTTTGCCTCTCCAAGAGAATCGGGTCTCGAAGGCCATCTCGTTTAGTCCGACCCGGCTATCCTCGACTGGAGGCGCTGTCAGATCGAATCGGTGGATGAATTGCGTGCGCCCCAGAACGGGCACCCGCGCGACCCGCCAATCCATGCTGAACCGGGGGCCTCGGACCCGCCATTCGATGATCCTCAGCGGATCACCCGACGTTTGTCTGACTCTGAAGGCGGGCGCGTACTGGCTCTCCAGCCTGTTAGCCCCGATCATCGACACGTCGAAGCGAGGTCTGCCTCGGTCTTCCTGCCAGTCGGCCTGTGCTTCAAGGAGGCGCGACCTCATCTCGTCTGGCGTCATGACGTGGTTGCTCTGGCCCACTCGGATGAACGCCTTGCCGAAGGCCGTAAACAATTCTCCTGGCCGGTGACCCGGGACGTGGACCGACACGACTTTCTCTGCCTCGAGTTGGACCTCCTCAACGAACGGGGCCAGCGGTGGCTGAGTGTTCTGCCTGAGATTATTAGAGAATCCTGTAACGGTGCTGAACGCTCTGCGTTGTCCGGAGGGATGAGCAGGGCCTTTCCTCTCGGTAGCGGCCGACTGCGGTGCTTCTCCGAATGCTCGCGAGTTCCCACACGGACTCGAGGAATTGGTCGAACGCACCCTTCGTGAAGCCAGACGGAGATAGAGGCGATTCCGACTGGAGCGATGCGGGCGCGCCTGCGCGAGAGCGCCTTGAGACGCGATCCAAGGAGACACCAATCTGCCTTAGTGTTGAGGTCTCGCAGCCTGTTCTCCCTTGGCCAATACAACATGCTACGAGCGTGACAACAAGCCGGCCTGCATACTCTGGTAGCGGAGCGTGCAGGGCGCGATGGTAGCGTTCCACCTGACCGCCGGTCTGCGGGCGGAGCAAAGTCCTCGCCTTGTTGACGGTGCGTGCTGAGTAGGAGTGAGGCACGAGGCTCACAACTGAAGCTG
>CAZKJJ010000577.1:0-1897 GCA_964553055.1 uncultured Acidimicrobiia bacterium | reverse complement strand
TGCCTGGCGAGGTGGCGATTCCGACAGGTGCCTACGGCCGGGAAGCGGCCGGATCAAAGAGCCTGTTACATCGTGGCTCGTCGGTACAGTCACCGAGTGCCACCCATCGACCTACCCCCCGACCAGTTCGTCATCCTCGACGGTGTCCGCTTCCACTACTTGGACTGGGGCGGCGACGGAGAGCCAGTGCTGTTCCTGGCCGGCCTGGGCTGCACCGCGCACGTCTTTGCGGAGTTGGCCCCTCACTTGAGCGACCGGTTCCGTGTTCTCGCCTTGACTCGGCGCGGACACGGGCTGACCGACCAGGTCCAGAGCGGCTACGCGCTCGTCGACGCCGCGGAGGATGCGCGACGCCTGCTCGACGCCGTGGGCATCGAGCGTGCCCACGTCGTGGGGCACTCGATGGGAGGGGGTGAGGTCTCTGCCCTCGCCACTCGCCATCCCGGACGCGTTGGCAGGATCGTCTACCTTGACGGGGCCTACGACTGGGCCGACCGCCCTACATCCGAGTGGTCGGAAGAGGCAGCGACCCCGGACCGCTACGCCTCGTACGAGGACTACGTCGACTTCGTCTACTCGTTGTTCGCCGACGACATCCGGGGACCTGCCTTCGACGCGATGCTGCGCACCACCGTGGACATCGAGGCGGACGGGTCAGTGGTGGACAGGTTCTCCCGCGCGGCCTCTGCGCCGTTCGTTGAAGCCCTGAAGGCGTTCCGGCACCCCTACTCCGACATCACCGCGCCCGCGCTGGCCATGTTCGCTATCGGGGACCAGTGGCCGGGGGCCGAGGCTGCGTGGCGGGTCGCCTGTCGTGACCGCTTCGTAGGCGAGACGGCCAACGCTCGCTTCATCGAGCTCCGCGCCAGCCACTATCTGTTCATCGACCGTCGTGACGACGTTCTCACGGCGATGCGGGAGTTCCTCACGTAGCCCCATCCGGGCCTTCCGAGACCCTTCACGAAGGGAACGTCCGCACATGCCTGCGGGTTCAGGCGGTCAACGCAACTGCCGATGAGCGAGCGAAGTAACTCAGGTCGCGGGCAGACTTCAGCGCGTGACTGATGACGACGAACTGACACAGACTTCCGCCGAGCTCACGGTGGAGCATGACCACGGAATCCTGGTTGTCGAGGCACTCGGCAGCCCAGCGGAGCACGAAGACTGGGACGTGTCCACCCAAGCGAGCCACATCGAACCCGATTCGCTCTTCGTGGCAGTCCTCCCCAGCATGGAGGGCGCCGTGACCACGTCTGTTCGCTGGGCAACCGACGCCTCCTCGAGCCCTGAGGCGCTTCACCTGATCGCGGATGCCAGGCTCGCAGTTCCAAGCCGCACACTCCTGATCGGGGACTCTGATCGAAACGCGGAGCTTCGCGTGGCCGTTCCTACCGACTGCGGTGTCGTCGTGTTCGTAGACGAACCAGGCTTCGCGACCCGTGCGCTGGTTGTTCTCAAGACGTGACAGCTGCGCCCGGATCTGGCTCCCCTCTGTGTCAAGGGGTGGGTTGTGGGGTCCTCGTTCGTGAGCTCTTCCTGTGTCGGCTGGCCGGTTGTAGCGTCGGTGCGTGGCGTATCTGCCCGACCCCAACCGGAGTCCGTGATGGTCGACGACCTCGATGGTGGCCGACAGCTTGTGGGGATCGACCCCGATGATCACGCCTGCCATGCATGCCTCCTGCACTCCTCGAACCGGTACAAGAAGCGGGTGGGCAGCCGCGATTGAGAGCGTCCCGCCGGACACCTGGACCGAGTCTGGCCAGACACCGATCCTGCGTGAAGTCTCTTAGTAGCCGCGATCCGACCGGGTCTCGAGGTGCGGCGTCTCCCTGCGCTCGGGCAGCGCAGAGATACGGCAGAATCAGCCGCTGTGACAGTGGGCAATGATGTGGCGGCT
>CAZKJJ010000576.1:0-1899 GCA_964553055.1 uncultured Acidimicrobiia bacterium | reverse complement strand
GGCTGGAGAGCCAGCTGCTCGATCGAGATCCCGAGCGCATCGTGAATCGACGTGTGGAGGTGTCCCCGGCACTGGAGGTAGGGGTCGATGTCGACGGAACAGCCCTCGAAGACCACCACAGCGTCAGCCGCAACGAAGAAGCCGAGCAGGTCATCACAAGTGGGCAACCCGGGTGCAACACACTGGGCATCGTCGGCGAACAGAGAGAGAGATCCTTCCAGGTCTCCCTGGTTGATCGCAGCCACCAGGTCATCGACGACAGCCTGGGGTGAACTGTCGAGGACAGGTGAATCTTCAGTGCGGCCGGAAAGGAGGAGGTTCGCTATGCCAAGACCGACCACCAGGGCGAAAGCAGTAACCGCAACGAGCCACCTCCCTCGCGGCGTTGGGCCCGGCATCGTTTCCCTGTGCAAGATTGCTGTGTGCTCGGGGGGGAACGGCGGCGGCTCGACGGGAGCGGAAAGGAGCTCTACCACGAAGGCGTTGATCCTCGCGTCTAGACGGTCACTCATGGAGAACCCTCCTCAACCTGGTCCGAGCTCGTGCCAGATGTTTCTTGACCGATCCTTCAGACATGCCGAGCATCCCGGAGATCTCATCCGGGGGGAGATCCTCCCAATAGGTCAGGACGATGACGGCTCGCTGACGCGGCGACAGCGTCTTGACCGCATTGAGCACTTCGGGTCGTAGCTCGGGGATCTCCCCCGCCGGCTCATAGCCTGCTCGAAGTTCCTTGGTCCACCGCCGCTGGCGATCTCGATGGGTCTTGCGGGCTTGGTTCAGCACTGCGCGATACAGATATGCTCGATGATTGATGACCTCGGGCCAGGCCGCCGTGGAGATCGACTGCAGGACGGCGGCCGAAACGACGTCGGCAGAATCGACTCGTCCCACCAACCCTTGGGCGAATCTGATCAACTCCTCGGAGTACTTGCGGTAGATCTCCTCGTCGCTGGCCGTGGCCATACCGCCTATGAACCTCGAGCCTTCCGAATGGGTGACAGCCCGTGCGCAACATCAGGTCGTCCACCCCGCCTGGAATCACTGTCACCCAACGACCACGTCGGAGGGTCACATCCCCTAAGGCGAGGTTCACCTCGGAGATCGAAAGGACGAGAGATGTCTGAGCCATCATATGCAAGGCGGATGGGCACGAGATTGGGAGTAATCGTGGCTGCGATGAGTCTTGCATCGACCATCACTGCACCGGCCGCGATGGCGGCCGAGGGTGGATCGCAAGGTCCATGTCTAGAGGGCACCGAGCTTGCGGGAAGAACCCTCGGGGAGGACGTGAGCTTTGTGGCCAGATTCGTCGGCACGCCTCTTCCTGGGATCTTTGCTTTTGATGACGGTCCACCGCCAATGCCACCGGGCCAGCTTCTGCAGTTCGCTCGCGAGAACGGGCTCTGCTAGGCCGAACGACCAAACGACATCGACTGAGGGCGGTTCAGTCCTCGCGGTGATGCCCGGCAGCCACCTTCTCGAGTTCCGACCGATCGATGATGCCCGAATTGATTCGGGCGGCTGACTGTTGTGCAGGTCTACCGGCTCAACCGGTCGGATTGCACGATGGATTGCGGGCACCCAACTGTTGTGCAGGTCTACCGGCTCAACCGGTCGGATTGCACGATGGATTGCGAACGCCGAGGTGTCAGCCGATGGTGACCGGTACCTTGGTGACGCAGTCGTCCTCCAGGGCTCGGTGGGGGATGACCACCGGGTTGCAGGGGACCGAGAGCGCCCCGAAGAGCCCGGCGACGATGCCCCGGTCCAGCGAGCAGATCACTTCGGGGTGATTGGTAGCCGACTCACCGAAAGGGCAGTGCGAGGTGAGGAGACGCTGTCCTTCGATGTCGGGATCCACCGAGAATCCGCGACCGGTCATGGCGGTGGCCACCG
>CAZKJJ010000575.1:0-1900 GCA_964553055.1 uncultured Acidimicrobiia bacterium | reverse complement strand
AAAGGCCGTGCACGGACCGCGCCTGCACCCTCGCCTCTTGTCAAACCGAGGATCTCTTTCGCGCCCGTTACAGCCTGCAATCGACTCGCCCGTGGGCCTGAAGGGCTCTTCCCCTTCGGTGATGACGTGCGGCGACTGTCCCAACTGGGGGATGGGGGAAACCCCCTATGGAGGCCCCATGGCTTCTCCCTGATAATGAGAGATGACAGGCAGACCGCTCTTTGGAAGGAGGAAAGTTGGACCTGGCTCCGGTCATCGCCATTGGTGTTCTCTTTCTGGTTTGCGCCTACATCTGTTTCGAGAAGGGGAAGACAGCTTTCGGCTTGCTGAGCATCGCTGGCGTCATCCCGATACTGACCCCGCTTGGCATCTTTGGAATCGTCGGCGCGCTGCGATACGCCAAACCCGATTCTCGGTGGGCCCGCACAAGATACGGACCCGGGGAGTTGGAAATCGCCCGGCGTCGCTTTCCGCAGACCGCCACACCAGCACCGCAGGCCATTTCGCCTGATACACCCGTTCCCACCCTTTTGGAGGCCAACTCCCAGCCGTCGCCCGGTCCTGTACCCGAAGAAATCAGTGCTGTCCGTCGTTTTCTTGTTCGGGCCTGGGAATCCGGCGTCATCGACCTGGAGACACGGTTGCGTTTGGTTGGCTATATGCTGGGCGGGGATGCGGCCGACACAACGCCAGTCCCTGCCGCGGCGACAGAGCCCGACACCCCCACACTCGACGTGAACCCTCCCCCCACCGAGTCGGTGACTCCATCCCCTTCTCTCCAACCGCCTGCTGTTAGCCCATCGACCCCTCGGGAGCCAAGCCCGGCGAGTCGGTTCATTGCAACGACCTGGGAGGCCTTGGCATCGGATATCGCCCTGCACGGATTCGCATATGTCGGTGTGGTGGTCACGTTCGTAGGAGTTCTCGGCTTTCTGCTGTTTGCATTCGCGGACGTTCCCGATGCAGCACAGCCGTTCGTGGAGTTCTTCATCGCATTCATCTTCTTCGGTTGGGCGTGGGTACTTCGACGACAGCAGGCCGAACGAGTGGCTGAAGGGATGGAGCTGATCGGTGGGATGGTCGTTCCCCTGATCCTTTTCGCCGGTCTGGTGGACAATGCCCCCTTTCCACCGGATTTCACCGATGGGGCACTTGTCGCAGCTCTAACAGTCTCTTCTGTCCTGTTGGCGGTCACTTACGCTTGGATCTCCACCCGCAACCCGACCTCCACCCTGCGTTATCTGGTGGGGCCTCTGATCTGGCTCGGCGCGATGACACTTGGTTTCGGCTTCAAAACAGACGAGCCCCTGGTCAGCGACGCCATCACACGGCTGGTCTCTCCCCAACCGGCTCTGGCGTCGGTCGCCATCGCCTTGACCCTGCTCGTCTGTTTGGCACGTCCTCGGCATCATCTGGCAGCCCCCACAATCCGTTCGGCGCTGGTAGCGGCACCGGTTGCCTATCTCTTGACCGTCTCGTTGGCAGTGGTCGAAGGGTGGTCCCTTACTTGGCCGATCGTCGTGCTCGGAGCGGCCAGCTTTTCTTCCGCCGAAATACTCGCCGGTTGGTTCGACCGTCGGCAATGGATGGGAATTGCCCGTCCGCTTCTCCTCGCCGGGGTGCTCGCACCCCTAGCGCCAACGTTAGAGGTGGGGAGGACCGGGCTCGTCGCCTTGGTCGTCTACGTCGGATTGTATGAATGGCAACGGCGCCGTGACGAGCTCGACCGTGCCGGTCGGTGGCTGACCCTTGCAGGCGTGTCAGCCGCACTGGCGATGAGCATCGAGGATCCGTGGCCAACGCTGATCTCCTTTGCACTCGCCAGCGTCTGGGCTCACGTCCGTCGGCTGGATCACCAAAGCCGAGAGTCCGCCCTGCTATTCGAGACTGCTGCAGCGTT
>CAZKJJ010000574.1:752-1911 GCA_964553055.1 uncultured Acidimicrobiia bacterium | reverse complement strand
AACCGCACCCGGTGGACCTGTTCCGGGTGTTCTGGCGGGAGCTTCATCTATTGGGGGCTCGGGTATACCAGCCGGAGGACTTCGATGAGGCGATCGAGCTGATTGGCGAGGGTTCCCTGGCACCGGAACGGCTCGTCACCTCTGTGGTTCCACTCGATGAGCTGTCGGCTGCCTTCGACACACTCCAGTCCGGAGGCGATGCCGTGAAGATCCTCGTCGCCATGGATGGCGAGCCATGACTACGAACCGGCACCGTTCGATGTTCGATCTGAGCGGCCGCACCGCGTTGGTGACTGGGTGCCGCAGAGGAATCGGCATGGCAATTGCCATCGCAATGGCCGAGGCCGGTGCCGACATTATCGGAGTCTCGAAGAATATCGAGTACGACAGCCAGGTCGCGGAACTTGTTCGCGAGGTTGGCCGCTCGTTCACAGCCGTACAAGCGGATCTGAGCGAACGATCTCAACTCTATGAGCTGGTCGGTTGGCTCGCCGACCGGGAGCCGGACATCCTGGTTGCCAACGCGGGAGCTGCAAGGCGGCACGAAGTCGTCGACTTCCCCGACGAAGACTGGGACTTCTTAATCGAATTGAACCTGACCTCGCAGTTCATCTTGGCCCGAGAGGTAGGTCGAGGCATGCTTACACGGGGGCGGGGCAAGGTGATCTTCATCGCGTCGTTGCTGACCTTCCAGGGCGGGATTCGAGTTCCTGCCTACGCTGCCAGCAAAGCCGGGGTGGGGGCCATTGTGAAAGCCATCTCCAACGAATGGGCGGGCAAAGGCGTCCAGGTCAACGGCTTGGCTCCGGGATACATCGCCACCGACAACACTCAGGCATTGCGCGACGATCCGGTAAGGAACGAGGAGATCCTCCGTCGGATTCCAGCCGGCCGCTGGGGCGATCCTCGGGACATGGCCGGTCCCGCAGTCTTCCTGGCCTCCCCGGCCTCCGACTACGTAACCGGAGAGATACTTGTCGCGGATGGTGGCTGGATGGCACGATGAGGGCCGCAGCTGGCCGTGTGATCTGAGAGGACGATGGCGATGGGATTCGAAGGCGAAGAACTTGTCCATGACTTTATCGAGCGTTATTCCAACTGGGGTAGGTGGGGTGAGGACGACGAGATCGGCACGTTGAATTTCGTCGGGGCCGAACAG
>CAZKJJ010000574.1:0-742 GCA_964553055.1 uncultured Acidimicrobiia bacterium | reverse complement strand
ACCATCAAGGTCGCCACCGGCACCGACCACGTTTCCGGCGCCCAGGATCAGCTTCCAGCCGGCCTTGGCCCGGCTCGTGGCTTCGGACGCTCCGACGACATCCCGATACTCCCCAATCAGGCCGGGACCGCCTGGGACGGGCTGGCCCACATCTTCTGGAAAGGGAAGATGTGGAACGATCGCCCCGCGGCGTTGGTGTCGGCCAGCGGGGCGGCCGCCAACGGAGTGGAGGCCTATGCAGGGAAGATGGTGTTTCGTGGTGTGCTCCTGGACATGCCCGCCACTCTGGGCGTCGACGTGCTCGACCCGGGTCAGGCGATCACCAGTGAGGACCTGGAGCGGGCGGAACGGCAGGCCGAGGTGACGGTGGGGCGAGGCGACTGCCTCCTGCTTCGAACCGGGTTCATGAAGCAGCGACGAGGCAACTGGGGCGACTACGTTCAAGGCCCAGCCCCCGGTCTCTCAGTCCACACCATCCCCTGGCTCCACGAACGGGAGGTGGCGGCGATAGCCGCCGACACCTGGGGTCTTGAGGTCCAGCCCAGCGAGATCGACGTGTTCAACCCGATACACATCATCGGTCTCGTTCACATGGGCCTCGCCCTGGGCGAGATCTTCGACTTCGAGGAGCTCGCTCGAGTCTGTGCGGAGTTGAACCAATACCAATGCCTGTTTGTTGCCCCCGTATTGCCCATCACCGGCGCTTCCGGATCGGCCACCGGCGCCATCGCCATCCTTTGAC
>CAZKJJ010000573.1:562-1915 GCA_964553055.1 uncultured Acidimicrobiia bacterium | reverse complement strand
TTCGTCCACGACAGCGAAGCGCTTCTCCGTCATGCTCCAGATCTGCTCGAGCAGATAGGCCTTGTCATTGGTGCGGAACTGTCGCACGTCGACGTCGTACTCGGGTGCGATGCGTAGCACCTGTTCCTTGAGCGAGGCCGGGAATGTGAATTCGCTGTGTGTACCCGGTGTCAAGAACCCGGAAATGAGCTTGCCGTTCAGTGGCTTGACTGGGTATGTCTGCGGAACGCCGACTACGATCGAGCGCTTGCCGGCTTCGGTCAAGTAATCCCAAACGCGCCTCTCACGCACGTAGTCACCTGTGGCGATGAAGCGCCCATCGTACGAGTGATTGGAACGATTGCGAAAGCCGTAGATCCCCAACTGGCCAGGATCCTTGCCCGACATCATCACCGACCAGGCTGGCACTGTGATCGCCGGGATGCACGACTGAAGTTCGCCATAGGCACCGTTCTCAGCCAGGTATGTCAGGTTGGGAAGATCGTCGCGCCAGCGGTCGAACACGAGCTCAGGTGCGGCGCAGTCGAGCCCGATGACTAACACCTTTCGGGAGCTGCCGGTCCGACGAATTGAGTTGAGTATCCGCATATGAAGGGGGTGGAACGCTACCTACTCGGTGACGAAATCTGATTGCGCTTCGAACCAGGTGAGGAGCTCGTCAGCCGCAATTCGATGGCCGAGTTCATTGGGGTGCATCCAGACGTCTGCAAAGAGCAGGTTCTCATAGCCCTCGCACGCCTCCGGCTGCGCCTCTTCGCAGACCCGTCGGTAGGTCGGCAACAGGTCAATCATCTTCACGCCGTCCGCGGTTGCACGCTCGGCAAAGACCATCTGCGGGGTGGCCGGATGCATAGAGCTATTCAGTTGGGGAGCGGTTGGAAAGACGACCAACACAAACTGCGCTCCCGCCTGTTCCGCCGCGTCTCGCATCTCGAGAATGTGACCCCAAATCCGATCCCAGGTTGGGTCCTCTGGATCGGTGGGGTAGTATGAGCTCGCCTCGCTCGGCGGATTCAGGACAGGAATCGCTTCCGGTCCACGGTAGTTCGCAAGCAGGAAGCGGACCTCGGTCGTCAGGAAGGGCCATGCATGCGTGTTGTCTCGTAGCCAGTCGAACACAGACGCAGTCTGTGGAGCGTTGGGACCTCGACCCAATATGTCGTTTACCACCGTCACATCGAGAAGAACCAAGTCGGGTTCGAAGCCGAGGCCCTCGTCCAGGAGGAAGTTCCGCTCTGCCTCCAGGTTCCAGGTTGGGATGCCTGCGTTGACAACTTCGTACTGCTGACCGTCGGCCTGTGAGTTCAGCTCGGATTCGATCAGCTCGCCGTACGTGCGCTTCGTGCCTTCCTC
>CAZKJJ010000573.1:0-552 GCA_964553055.1 uncultured Acidimicrobiia bacterium | reverse complement strand
TTCAGGATCCTGAATGTCGCCGCAGGTTTCGGAACCGCGATCTCGTCCCCTCTGAAACCCTGAGAATTGATCTCGACAGGGATCCCCTCCCACTCGTAGGAAACCTCAGGTTCGAAGACAACATACGGTCTGTCAGGTTTCCCCCGTGACTCGAGATCCATCCGGCGTGAAGCAACCAGAGTCCAGCCTAGCGGCCCAGCAGCCGTCTTCGACTCCCAGACATAGCCTGCGAGTTCGAGACCTCCCACCAGGAGCGCTACGGTTGTTGCGCTAAGCGCCATCCCCACCACTGTGCGGCGTCTGTTGGCCGCGCGTGACGGCTGCCGTGGCAGTGGCTCCGCCACTACGCCCGTCGCGCTCACTCTAGAAGAGTGTGTAGATGAACGGACCGATGCCCGAGGCAGACGCGAAGATCACGAGCAGGGCAAACATCATCAGGACGGCCATCATGGGAATCAACCACCAGAGTCGACGTTCCCACAAGAACTCCATCAGCTCCCCGACCACCGCGAAGTTCGACGCCATGCTTCTGACAAAGGCTCTCATCTCTCC
>CAZKJJ010000572.1:0-1916 GCA_964553055.1 uncultured Acidimicrobiia bacterium | reverse complement strand
CTCCTCGGAGAACTTCTTCAACGAATTCATCGACAGCATCAGGAGAAAGCGGATGGACGGCTTCAAGTCCCGCTACCGGACCACGGACGTCTTGCTGCTGGACGACGTGCAGTTCTTCGAGGGAAAGGAGCAGATCCTGGAGGAGTTCTTCCACACGTTCAACGATCTCCACGAGTCGGGCAAGCAGCTGGTGATCACCGCCGACCGCGCCCCCAAGCACCTGTCGAGTCTCGAGGACCGCCTGAGGAGCAGGTTCGAGTGGGGTCTGCTCACTGACATCCAGCCTCCCGATGTCGAAACAAGGCTGGCCATCCTCCACAAGAACTCAGAGCGCTTCTCACAGCCCATCGACGAGGAGGTGTTGCGCTTCATCGCGGTCAGTGTCAAGGACAACATCCGTGAGCTCGAGGGAGCGCTGACTCGCGTCAGTGCCTACGCGGCGCTCACCAACCACCCGGTGACGCTCAAGATGGCCGAGGAGGTTCTCCAGGATCTGGCCGCGGCGGGAGAGCCGCGCCCGGTGACCGCTGAGGACATCATGCAGCGAACGGCGGCGGACTTCGGCTTCACCATCACCGAGCTCCAGGGCCCCAGTAGACGTCAGCCGCTGGTCCTCGCCAGGCAAGTCGCCATGTATCTGTGCAGGGAGCACACTCCTCTGTCACTCCCACGCATCGGTGCTCTCTTCGGTGGTCGCGACCACACCACCGTGATCCATGCCATCGACAAGATCAAGGGTCTGATGCGCACCGACCGCAGCACCTTCGAGCGGGTGAACGCTCTCTCCCAGCACCTGAGGACAACGTGAGACTTCTCCACAGCACCCGGTCACACCGTCTCGAGGGTTGTGGAACTCCGAGCTTCCTCGCCCACAGGCTCCCCGCCACACTCACATACACTGACCTGGTCATTCTCCCGATCTTCCACAATCCACACCCTCTACTACCACTACTACGACAACCAAGAGATACAACCAGCAGAAGGGACAGACGGCAGTGCGAGTAAGAGCTGAACGAGATGACCTGGCGGATGTCTTCGGGAGGGCTGCCCGGGCCGTGGGCGTGAAGTCGGCCCTGCCGATCCTGCAGGGTGTGCTGTGTGAGGCAGCGGGTCAGTCGCTGCGGGTGACGGGCACCGACCTGGAAATGACGGCGAGAGTGAGCAGCGCGGTGGAGGTACTGGACGAGGGCTCGGTCGTGATCCCCGCCAGGTTGGCCGCGGAGGCGATCAGAAAGCTGCCAGCGGGTGTCGTCACGATCTCGTCTGGCGAAGGAGAGGTGGAGATCGCGGGGAAGGGTCCGCGGTTCTCGCTACGGGAGATGACGGTGGCGGACTTTCCCCAGCTGGGAGAGCCTGACTTCTCAGCTGCGGTGGATGTGGCAGGCGATGATCTGGTGTCTGCGCTGCTGCAAGTCGCAGTGGCGGCCTCCACCGACGCCGCTCGGCCCGTGTTGACAGGGGTGCTGCTCGAGCCGTCGCCCGCCGGGGTGCGCCTCGTGGCCACTGACTCTTACCGCCTTGCGGTCCGTGATCTCGAGGGTGTCTCGGTGCCCAGATCTGGTCTGGTGCCTGCTCGTGGGCTCAGGGAAGTCGGGAGAACGATTGGTGCCGAGAAGGTGCAGATAGCCCTTTCCGACCGAGAGGCAAGCTTCGGCTCGGAGCGAGGCTCGTTGAACGTGAGGCTCATCGAGGGCACGTTCCCCAACTACCGGCAGCTTCTCCCCGAGACGTATCCGAACAGCCTGACCGTCTCGAAGGAGGCCCTGCTGGAAGCGCTCGGGAGGGCTTCCTTGGTGGCGGAGGAGCACATTCCCGTGCGCCTGAAGCTGGATGAGGGAGGCGTCGAGCTCTCGGTGTCTCGGCATGACGTGGGTGGCGAGGTGGAGCACATCGCAGGCGAGGTCGTCGGCGGTGAC
>CAZKJJ010000571.1:0-1917 GCA_964553055.1 uncultured Acidimicrobiia bacterium | reverse complement strand
AGTCGCTCGGACTGCGCGCCTGAACGGGCTTCCGGACCGCCAGTCCGCGAGCCAGACCCCGCCGTCTGGCCGCCCGGTACCATGTCGGCAATGAACCCCTTCGTGATCGTCGGTGTCGGCGCCCTGCTGCTGGCAGTGTTCTTGGTCATCGCCGCAGCCATGGTCTGGCAAGAAGCGAAGAAGCGAAGCACCGCAGACGGGCCTGCCTACATCGTGGAGGATGCGATCGAGCACGCCTGGGAGGGCCTCTCGGAAGACGTGCGGAGCAGGCTCCGACGTCAGGATGTCCGCAGGATCCTGGAGTGGGAGGTGTTCTACCTGCAGGGCCTCGCTGAGCGGCATGCCACAGGACTCGACATCGTCGCCGGTTCAGAGCAAGGCATTTCCTACATCAGGGCCAAGACCTCCGAGGCACATGGAGCGGACTACTCAGAAGCGGACATCGCCTCCGTTCTCGCGCTCGAGGCCGACTACCTGGCTTCGATAGGGGCGGTGGGCGACCGGATCGGGGAGGTGGCCACGTGAGAGCCCGTTGCGGCCGCTGCCGGACCGAGGTCGAGATACCAGGGCCTGGCACGTTCGTGTGTCCCGTGTGCGTAACCCAGAACCAGGTCCGACCGCCTGCGGACCAGGGCCTCACCACCGTGGGCAAGGAGCCGCCCCGGGAGTCGAACCCGGCGCCTCGGGTCACCTGCGACGAGTGCTCCTTCACGTTCGCGGTGGGTGACATCGACGTCGCCACCTGTCCCAACTGCCGGGCAGAGGTCAAGGTCAAGTCCGAGGAGTCCGCGTGACCAGAGCTCGCTGGGAGGACGCCTACCGCGACGCCCCCAAGCGCGCCGACCGGTTCTCGACGCTGTCGTTCGAGGATCTGCCGGCGCTTGGCTTCCCTGAGGACGAGGACGTCGACCCGAAGATCGGATGGCCTGGGCAGTACCCCTACACCAGGGGAATCCACCCCACGGGCTACCGGGGTCGCATGTGGACGATGCGCCAGTTCGCAGGCTTTGCCAGCGTCGAGGACACCAACGAGCGCTTCCGCGAGCTGCTCCAGAAAGGCCAGGGCGGGCTTTCGGTCGCCTTCGACATGCCGACGCTGATGGGCTACGACTCGGACGACGCCAAGGCTCTCGGGGAGGTTGGCCACTGCGGCGTGGCCGTCGACTCCGCCGAGGACATGGAGGCCCTCCTCGACCGGATCCCGCTCGGTGACGTCTCGGTCTCCATGACCATCAACGGCCCGGCCGTGATCCTTTTCGCCTTCCTGTTGGTCGCTGCGGAAGAGCAGGGCGTTCCGTGGAAGGAGCTACGGGGCACGCTGCAGACCGACATCCTCAAGGAGTACATCTCCCAGAACGAGTACATCTATCCGCCCGAGCCGAGCATGCGGCTCGTCGTCGACACCATCGAGTTCGCCTCTGCCGAAATGCCGCAGTGGAACACCATCTCGATCTCCGGCTACCACATCCGAGAGGCAGGCTCCACCGCGGTGGAGGAGCTGGCCTTCACGCTGGCGGACGGGTTCGCCTACGTCGAGGCATGCTCGAGGCGCGGCATGGCGGTCGACGACTTCGTTCCGAGGTTCTCGTTCTTCTTCGATGCCCATATCGACTTCTTCGAGGAGATCGCCAAGTTCCGGGCTGCCAGGCGGATCTGGGCCCGCTGGCTCAAGGAGCGCTACGGAGCCCAGGACGAGCGGTCGCTGAAGATGCGCTTCCACACCCAGACAGCGGGGGTGTCGCTGACCGCCCAGCAGCCCGAGAACAACATCGTCCGCACGGCCATCGAAGCGTTGGCGGCGGTCATCGGCGGCACCCAGAGCCTCCACACCAACGCCCTCGACGAGGTCTACGCCCTGCCCACCGCGCGGGCAGCCGAGATCGCCCTCCGCACCCAGCAGGTCATCGCCGAGGAGAC
>CAZKJJ010000570.1:0-1924 GCA_964553055.1 uncultured Acidimicrobiia bacterium | reverse complement strand
ACGAACAACTTCAACGCCGACACGGTCAGATGAGACGCAACCACGGCGATGGCAAACGAGAGCTCGATCCGAGTCGCGCTCGCTACACCGAGCTACCGCCCGACCTCGACTTTCACCGCGAGGTCATCGCGGCGTTCGATTCGCTCCGCGATCTACACACCACCTACAGGCTCCCCCGACCGTACCGGGGCAAGGTGGCCTGGCTCCCCTACCTGATCGAGGAGTGCCAGGAGGACGAGAGCGCTTCGAAGCAGTTCATAGTCTCCAAGGTCGTCCTGGATGCCGGTCCTGAGACCTTCGAGCCCGGCGTCGAAGTCCTGCACTGGAACGGCGTTCCCATTCATCGGGCCGTAGAGAGGCTCGCGCAACAGATGCCGGCGGGGAACGCGGCCGCACGTTGGGCAAGGGCCGTGAATTCACTGACCCTCCGCTCGCTGACACGAGGCCAGATCCCCGATGAGGATTGGGTGACGCTCCGCTATCGCACGTCGGCCGGGAGGATCGCCGAGTATCGACAGCCGTGGCTGCTGTTCGAGCCTCGGCAGGGTCGTCGCAACCTGACTCCTGAGCAACTCGGACGACCGGAGGCCTCGGCACTCGGCCTGGACGACCAGACCGACGATCTCCAGCAAGCCAAGAAAGCCCTCTTCGCCGCTGCTGAGGTGCACGCGAAAGACCACGTCCAGGCTGGAGCGCTGCTCGGACCCTCGTCGGACGACGAGGTCTCAACCACTCTCCCACCGTTTTTTCGTGCCCGCCGTGAGTACGCGGAGGACGGGACGTCCTACGGCTACCTGCGGATCTTCACCTTCAACGTCGACGACGCCTCCGAGTTCGTCGCCGAGTTTGAACGTCTGCTCGGAGAGCTCCCCAACGCGGGCCTCATCATCGACATTCGCGGCAACGGCGGTGGGCTCATCCATGCCGCCGAGCGCGTCCTCGAGCTGCTGAGCCCCCAGCCGATCGAGCCCGAACCGGCGCAATTCATCAACACGCCAGCGACACTCCGCCTCTGCGAGCGGCAGAGCGCCGAACCGAGGTTGGACGGCCTCGAGCTTCAGCCCTGGCTTCGCTCCATGCGGCGATCGGCGGCCAGCGGGGCGCCGCACTCGCACGGCTTCCCGATTACGCCGCCTGAGGACTGCAACGGTACGGGTCAGTGTTACCGGGGCCCGAAGGTACTGATCGTCGACGGGCTCTGTTACAGCGCCGCCGACATGTTCATCGCGGGCTTCGAGGATCACGGCCTCGGTCGGATCATCGGCTTACACGAAAACACGGGGGCAGGCGGGGCCAACGTCTGGTCGCAGAGGCTGTTGCGCTACCTCTCCGCCAGCGAGCCTGACCGAAACGGCCTGCGCCGGCTGCCTCAGGGAGCCGACCTGCGGACGGCGGTCCGCCGTACCCTGCGAGTGGGTCGGAATTCGGGAGAGCTAGTCGAGGACTTCGGGATCGAACCCGACCTGGTCTGCCGGATGAGGCCCGCTGACCTCCTGGGGGACAACCGGGAGCTCATCAAGACCGCAATCAGCGAGCTACGGCGGATCGAGCCCGGCCGGGTCCAAGCCAGGCGGGAGGGTTCGGTGCTGACGATCGAGGCCGAGGGTGCGGTTTGGGTCGAGCTAGGCGCAGGGCCTCGTTCGCTGGGCTCCTTCGACTTGGACGAGGCCGGACGTAAGGAGATCGACCTCAGGGCCTCCGACGTCGCTGGCGAGGAAGTTGAGATCATCGCGTACGCGCGGAATAGGCCCGTAGCGCGCGTTCGCACGACTCTGGCCACCCACGTCTAGTCGAGGAGGATCATGACTGTAGGAAGCTTCGATCACCGCATCATCGCTTCGCACAGGGGCAAGTCCGCTCTGCAGCTGAACGGGCTGGGAGTCAATGCGCTTAAAGGCGTCTCCGCCGCAGACAGAAATCGCCT
>CAZKJJ010000569.1:0-1941 GCA_964553055.1 uncultured Acidimicrobiia bacterium | reverse complement strand
AAGGCGGCTCCCCTGAGGAGTTCGTAAGTCTGATGGAACGGGTCCGCGAGGCCGTGGCGTCCGTAGGGTCAGGTCTCTGATGTTGCACCCACCCGGGAGGTTTGCGGAGACTGAAGCTCCAAATCGGCAAGCACACCGGAAGAGCCAACTGTCCTCTGACGATCCCCATTTCTGCTAGGCGATCTCGGCGACATCGACGGCGATCCTTCGGTTGGTCTTCTAGACCGTTCGTTTGGCCGGATCTTGACAAGGGCGAAGCGGCTGCTTCACTCCGTACAGGCATGCAAAGGAGCCGAACCCGCATATCGAAGGGCAGACTCGGACTTTCGTTGCTCCCGTTCTTGGCGCTGCTGATCCTCCTCTCGGCGACGGCAGCCGGCGGGAGCGAGACCGAGCCTCCGGGCCTCGCCAAGGCGAAAACGGCCCAGGAACGGCATACCGGTGCACTGCTCAGCCAAGACGGCGTCGTGGGAGTTGGACTCACGGCGAACGACGCTGGGAGGGGTGCGGTCGCCGTCCTCGTCGAGTCAAACGCCGTTCGAGGTATCCCGGCGACGCTCGATGGCGTGCCTGTGGTCACCATCGTCACCGGCGAAATTCGCGCCTTCCATCACCGTAATGGCCACAACGGTGGGCCGGGAGGCGGTGGGGAAGAAGACCCGCCACAAGATGAACCTCCAACCGACCCAACGGGCAGATTCCCCCGACCAGTCCCGATCGGCGTCTCGACCGGCCACCCCTCGATCACCGCCGGCACGATCGGCGCCCGGGTGACGGACGGAACGAACGTCTACGCGCTGAGCAACAACCACGTCTACGCGGACGAAAACAGTGCAAACACGGGCGACGCAGTCATCCAGCCCGGGACGTTCGATGGTGGCTCAAGCCCAGCCGACGATATCGGCACCTTGGCCGACTTCGCGCCGATTGTCTTTTCGACGTCGGCCAACAACGAGATCGACGCCGCCATCGCGCTTGTGCCAGCAGCAGACCTTAGTAATGCCACGCCCTCTGACGGCTACGGGACGCCGCAATCGGCAACCGTGTCTGCAGCCATCAACATGAAGGTGAAGAAGTACGGGCGGACGACCGGCCAGACGAAGGGGCAAATCTCCGCAATCAACGCCACCGTGGACGTTGGCTACGACTCTGGCGTTGCCAGGTTTGTGAATCAGATCATCATCACACCAGGCTCCTTTAGCGCCGGCGGCGACTCCGGATCTCTGATCGTCGTAGACGGAAAAGGGAGAGATAAGGCCCACGACCGCAAGGCTGTTGGCCTCCTGTTCGCCGGCAGCTCGCTAGTCACCGTCGCCAATCCCATTGATGCCGTCCTCTCTGAGTTCGGCGTGACGATCGACGGCGAATAGCCGTCTCGATCAGCGTTCGGCAGGCCTCTCGCCTTTCCGCTCGCGTCGAGATGTCCGGGAATATGACGGCAGCCGCAGCAGCGGCAGTATGCACCCCGTGGTGCAGGAGCTCACTCTTGCGCGTCCTGGCGGCATGACTCAGAGACCAAGCTCGATGGTAGCGACGACCTGTCGGTGCTTCGATCGGCTCGTTCAGGCACCTCCCTGGGCGAGCAGCGCGACCCCCAAGACGAAGATCACCGTCGCCCCGAAGAGGAGGGGCTGTCGCCGTGAACCAGGACACCGCGGCTGAGCGTGGCGTGACCTACGGGCTCCCACATCCCCCGATAGTGAAATCCTTACCGCGGCGCTACGAATCGCTAACGGTCAATCCGCCTCCGGGAGGAGAGACGGATGACACGCTCGCGGCTCGGGTGGGATGCGAAGACTACGGGCCTCGGCCGCTAGATTCTGATTCACGCGTGATCGGATCGCGCCTTGCTCGCCTGCCCGTGGCTGGACGTGTAACCGCCACGCTCTAGTGGTCTCTCCGGTAAATACGCGCCCAGATGGCCGGCGAAAACCGAGCAGC
>CAZKJJ010000568.1:0-1950 GCA_964553055.1 uncultured Acidimicrobiia bacterium | reverse complement strand
CACCGAGGGTCGATGCCGCAAACGGGATCATCGCCACCGGCAACAGGAAGAGCAGATTGAGCCAAATGCTGTTGAGATCGACGAACCGGACTTGGGTGAAGGCGCCGCGGTGCCATACCCAGTACATGCCGACCAGCAGGAAGCTGACCACGAACGCGATGAGCGTCGGCCACACCTCGCTCAGCGCTTCGCCGAGGCTCTGGCCGGAGCCGAGGTCGGGCACTTGAAGGTCCAGCACCAGGATGGTGATGATGATGGCGAACACCCCATCGGTGAACGCGAGCAACCGGTCAGGGCTCGCGCTGCGTTGCTCCCTCTGGCTCAGCGACGGTCGATCGTCCTCACTCATTGGCACCACGTTACGTCGAGTCCCTGCGCCCGTGCTGATCGATACGCCCCAGCTTCGCGCCAGGGTGCATTGGCTCCGCGTCGGATAGTCGTCGTGCCCAGGACCGGGAGGCGTCGGCCTGCATCCACTGCGCGATGCGTACTGGATCCGGTGGTGTCTCACCGAATCGAGGGAGGACCGATATGAACATCCGAAAGAACGTCCTCGGAGTAGGCGCGGTGGTGATATTTGTTCTCGGGGATGATCCTCGCCGCGGGAATCATCGCCCTCGAGACAGGACCTGATACGTCGGACAACCAGTTCGAAGCCATGGGTGTTGGCCTCTTCTTTGCCCCGATGCTCGCCACCGCCGGTGTCGCCCTTTTCGTCTTGTCCCTTGCCCTCACCAGTCCACCAGAAACTGCTACTCGGGCGAAGACAGAAGATCCGTCCCAGTAGGCCGGACCCCTGGATGCACCAAGCGCATGGATGTGACCGGGGTCCCGGCGCGATGGACGACCAGATCCTTCCTAGTCGGGTACTGGCACGACTGCCTGAACCGATCCCTGGTCGGTGGCACTGAACTCGCCGTGTAGAAGGGCCTCACAAGACGGTAGAAGCCCCGGTCAGAGAGGTCTCTGACCAGGGCTTTCTCGTAGCGGGGGCGGGATTTGAACCCGCGACCTTCGGGTTATGAGCTGACAACCGTGCAAACCTCCAGCGTTGACCCTCCAGGCCGCGGGCGTTACGCAACCGGTTCGACCGCACAGAAATGGTCTGTTCAGTCACAGCAGAAACCGCACAAGACGCCCCAATCAGCGCTACGACCGCCAGAACCGGAAGTTTCCGCTTGAAACCGGGAAGGGCACGATCTGTGACCCGCTGGTTGGGTCCCGGGGCGATACGTGGAGTGGTATCCCTGGATCGAGGACTTCGCGGATCCGGTCGACGAACCTGTGATGTGACAGCAGCGCGAGATCGACTTCTACAACGGGGTCGTGGGTCTGGCCGGATCCCTCGAGATCGATCACACACTCTTGGGCAGGGTGTCCTCCGAAACAGATCAGTGGCCGATGGTGCTCACTGCTTGCCGAACCAGGCCCGAATGACACGTCGATGGCTCTGATCCCCAGATCAGGAGCGATGACATGAGGCGGACTGATGATCAACGCCGAGTGCTGGGTGGATTGCGCATCCATAGCATCAACGTATGCGGGCTGGCTCGTCTGTGAACAGTCACCCATTCGATGAGATCGGATCCCCCATTTGGTGGAGGCAGGCGTGGGACTTTCGGCCCTGGTCGCGCTGACCTCGGTCTTAGTCAGTCGATCAAGCCCAACCAGTTTCCTGGGTGGCCCGATGGGCAGTCGGTGGCCTCGAAGACCCCCGGTCGGGAAACCCGTCTCGGTGTGGCCTTGATGGGCGGCTTTGGTGATGATGTTGTCGAACGGTCCTTGGGCCGCAGAACCTCGAGAAACCCCCTCAGTGCTTAGGTTTTCTCTCGTAGCGGGGGCGGGATTTCCACAACCGTTGCGGGTCCTCGGCGTCACCGACGCCGCTCCCGACAATGCCGCTCGGGCGGCGGCCACCGCATCGGTGTGATCGGACTTGCCCGCCTTATG
>CAZKJJ010000567.1:0-1952 GCA_964553055.1 uncultured Acidimicrobiia bacterium | reverse complement strand
TTGCACCACCACCAGTATCCAGTTCACCCGGGTGATCGACTCGATGCCGATCAGCTTCGCGAAGTATGTGCCCACATCGGTGTCGGGCAGTTTCACTCGAAGGAGCCCCGCCGTGTCGAACGAGACGCACTCAAAGGTCTCGTCGACGGTGTCGCCATCGGTGTCCCAGGCGAGTGGTACGAATCCAGTCGGACGGTTGGGGTCGCTGCAGTTTAGCCATTCTGGAATGAGATCGGTCCACGAAGGCAGCGGACTCGACGCATTGCGATTCACGTAATCGAGGACGATCTCGACGGTCTCCTGCTCGTCCGGTGGCGATGGCCGCAAATACTCCGTCGCCGCAGCCATCACTGCCGCGTCGGCGACTCCTTGCGCAGCGCGGCGCTCCGCCCATGCCGCACCCAGGTCCGTCGCAAACGCGGCGAAGATTAGGAGAATCACGAGGAGCAGCGCGAAGATTGCCCCGATCGCACCGCGTTCGTCGACGAGATCCCTAGGGCGTGTCATGGGCAGACACCGGAACCGTCGGAGACGAGATTTTCGAGCGGACGCTCGGTGCGCATCTCAACCGACGAAGAGATCGACAATCCATCGAATATCGGATCAAGGAATCCGGTCAGAGAGTCGTAGGTCTTCGTCATTCCAACCGTAACCGACTCGGGAGTCCCGGGAGGCTCTCCGAGGTCGGGGTCGAGAATCGTTCCCAGCGTGATCGTTACGGTTGCGCTTGGACCCGAAAGAGCTGTTCTCGTGCAGGTCTCGTCAACGATCTCGCCGGCGGTTCCATAATCGACCACGGCAAGTCGGGCACCCTCGCGAGCGGCGTTAGCGAGCTCGACGTGCTGAGCAAAGAACCACCCTGCCTCCATGATTCCAAAGACGAGCACGAGCAGAATTGGGACAATCACCACCATCTCCACCATCACCGCACCTCGCTGTCGATGCTGATGCGATCGTGGCCCGGTGTTGTCATCAGCCCCGCAAACTCGTCGCCACAGAATCCCCATGCCTACGCCCCTTGCAGCGAGGTGCCGACATCGCTGAAATCCCCACTCAATGCTGAACCGATCAATACGGCACCGGCAATTACGGCGAGCGCTATGAGCCCAATGAGAAACGCATACTCGACCATGCTGGCCCCATCGAAGTTGTCGGCCACGAGGCGCCCAACACGGATCCACACCTTGATCATCTTCTCCCCCAAACGGATCATCTTCCCCCAAACGCGACGTATCAGTTATCGGCGGATCCGTGCCTTGCGTTGAGGATGGTCCTGGGCGGTACCGTGGGGGCTAGTTCATAACGGATGAGTCAGTGGCTGGCGCAACCTCCGCGCCGATGCACCGAGCCGGCCCCCAACTTCAGCGTCCAGGCCGCATCACTCACTGGCGCCCGATCCGGGTGATTTCGTTCGTTGCCGGGGGTGGGATTCGAAGAGCTGCCCTCGAGGGAGGTAGCTCTCACCAGTGAGGTTTCACCTGATGAGAACCGATTCCGCTGTACGAAACTCGACGGAGCGGCCAAGTCCGGGAGCCACGACCAGCGTTCCTTGACCGCGGGCATAGAGGGCCCACGCGATGAACTGTGCACGCACCTGATTCTGCCCAGCTGTGCCGGAGTATTCCGCGATTGCGAATGGCGTGAAGAAGACCCCTTCCAACTGCAGACCCGCCTGGCCTGCCCAAAGGTGCGTACTGGCCGAATCGCCCCAAAGGGCCAAGTCGTCAAAGCTCCCCTGGTCGGGAGCCACCCAGGTGAGACCTCCGTCTCCGCCGGCCATCTCGACATAAGAGGTACTGCTCGCATACACGAACGTGTTGTTCATACCGACGGTAGCGTCCCCTGCTTTGCGGAAATGGCCGTCTCGGAGGAAGACCCACGTCTCCGCCCCGGCGGGTTTCAGACTCCCCGCATCTGCATTGACCGCCAGCGTCCCGCTGGACTCGACCTCG
>CAZKJJ010000566.1:0-1954 GCA_964553055.1 uncultured Acidimicrobiia bacterium | reverse complement strand
GGCACAGATCCTGAGGGTCGTCCAGGATTCCACCGGCGATCTCATCCTGAAGTCGAAAAATCCTCCATTCGCCGTGCGTAGTGCTCCCGGTGGTTATGGACTTCGGCCTCGCCTACCAGGAAGGTACCGACAAGCTAACTGGCGAAGGGGAGGTTCTCGGCGGGCTCGCCTTCATCCCGCCAGAGCAACCTACCAGACCCGTCCGGCTACGATCGACCAGTGGAACTGGGCTCCGTCCAAGAAGACGCGCTGGGCGAGGAGCTCGAACACCCACTTGCGGTGAAGCTCGATCCCTCCCATGAGCTGAAAGCCGCCGTCCTTGACGTAAGTGGTAGTGGAAGACCCGTTGAGCTCGGTGCGCAGGTAGGTCGACATCATGCCGAACCCCAGGCCCACGAAGGGTCGCACCGAGTCGTTGTCCGCCTTCCACTTGCCGTTCACAAAGAGGTTGGCGGGAACCGAATCGACGACCGCAGCGCCCACGACGGTGTTGCTCCGGTAGGCCCCTTGGAACTCCAAGCCGAGAAAGCCGGTGTCCGCGAAACCCCAGTCGGAGCCGAGGGAAACGAACCAACGATCGGTGAAACCCCCGACGTCAGGCTGCACCGTCAGACCGATCTTCAGGAAAGCATCGCCGGCCAGCGAATTCGCGGGAGCCGCCAACACCGCCGCCGTCACCAGAGCCAAGCCAATAAACCACCGTTGCCGCATTGCTCTCCTCCTTGGGATTGATGTGCCAGCACGGTGCAAGAGCGGTGCCATGAATGGGACATCCCGCGGTCTGCGGCCCAGCGTAGACTGCTGTCCCGGTGGCTTCGTTGGCTCAACAACTTGTCGCTGCCGGGCTTATCCGGGGACACGGACGCGACGGCAGCCAGGGCCACTGACCGCAGTCGGCTGTTCCACGACATGTAGGTGAAATCCCTCGGGTTCGCGGGAGGTAGGCCCGCTCAGCGACAATCCCTATCGACGACCGAGGTGTTTCTCACACCCTATCTCTCCTCGCATGAGATGTCTTGCCGAACGTTCCCTGAGAAGTCGTTTCCGTCCAAGTGCAGCACATGGTCGGGGGGGAAAGGACAGACTCCGAAGTCCCGGGTGTGGATCCCAAAGTAGTTCTCGGTGCTGATGTTCCTCTCTAACACGTAGCCGGAGGGGCGCTGGTTGTCTTCATTACTGATCTGGATTCCCGGTCCCAGGTTTCCTCTAAAGGTATTACGTCGGACCACGACGTCCCGGCCTCCGTCGAGCCACAACCCTCCGTCCCAGTAGTTGAATTGAGACGCATCCACATCGTTGTCCTCGACGCGATTGTTTTCCACCACGACGTCCACCGAGTCTTCAACCAGGAGACCGCCACCGATGTTGTGGTGCGTAAAGTTGCCGCGTATGCGGACGTCCTGATTGCCATAGGTATTGATCCCGGTCCCGAAAACGCCGCGAGCCCGCAGTGAGGGGTTGGGACCGTTCTGGAAGACCTCGTTCTCCTCGACCGTGATATCGTGGCTTTCCTGCACGTCGATCCCGAAACCTTCCCCGTCAAAGTCCGGCTCCTGGTTCTGGAACCCGTTGTTGTGGACGAGGAGACGGCGAATCGCTACTCGCGAGGCGTAGTAGACGGCAGCACCGACATCGGTATAGTTCCGAATCTCGAGATTGGAAATCACGATGTTGTCGCTCTCGACGACCTGCACTCCGAATCGGAGCCGGCGCTCTCCGTCGAGCACGACGGAGCCGCCAACCCACCCTTCGAGCCGAAGGAGCTCCGCCCCCGAACCCTCGATGAGGACCTGCTCGTGGTAGATGCCGGGGAGCACAAGAACCTTCGAGCCCGGCGGAACGACTCTTACGGCCGTTTGTATCGTTCTCAGCGCGTTCTCGGGCGTCAGGCCATCGTTGGCATCGTCTCCTTCGACGGAGACGTAGACCGCTGGCCCATCACTCGAAGGGCTTT
>CAZKJJ010000565.1:0-1956 GCA_964553055.1 uncultured Acidimicrobiia bacterium | reverse complement strand
GGATGCTCTGGCATTTGGTGCACTTTCTCTTTCCGCTGCGTGAAAGGTACACCTTTGAGGCAACCAGCTGCCTGAGCGTCCCCCTGCAGCTTCCGCTCCCAGGTGGATCTCGAGGGTGCTCCGCTGCTAATGCTCCATGGGGACGGGTGCTGTACGAACGGCTCCAACCGTGCCGCTAAGTGCAATTGGTCTGTCGTGATTTTTCGACGTCGCTACCAGGGAGGCTGGTGGAGGCGAACCTGCTCTGTGAGAAAGTCGAGCACGTGCCCGTAGAGGTGTTCGGCCTCGGCCGCGCTGTTCTCGATGCAGGTGACTCCTACTATGCCGTGTGTCGGCATGGCCGACAACATGTGGAACACGACACCAGTGAGACGTGTCTGGTCGAAATGGATGTCGTGAAGCAAAGCCAGGTCGAGCAGATCCTGCGGTCTGAAAATCTGGAGGCCCTCGATCTCGACGTGGTCGGAGGCCACGTAATGTCTCTCGACACCGTCCGGAGCCACGAACACCGCGGTGTCGGGGTCGTACGTGCCATCAGTGAGGAACTGCAAGGTTAGAAACGGATGTGTCGTACCCCCCTTTCGCAGGTTGATTTCGATGGCATAAGAGGCCCAGGTGCCGTCCGCTCGCTCCACCACGACAAAGTCCAGGGCGAAACGGCCGATCACACCCCTGTCGGCAAGTACTTCTCCCACGCGAGCGGCGCTCTTGGAGATCTGGAGAGAGTAAGCAGGGTCGGCCGGGAACCGGGAGCCGAGGAATACCTGGCCGCTGTGGCCACCCAGGATCTGGTCGTGGGTCGATAGAAGCTCAACCTTCCCTAAGGGCGTGATCCGAAGCTGCACCGAGGGGCTGCGCACCGTCTCACCCGACACCATCTCCTCGACTACGCCCCCGTCGCGTTCCAACTGCTCGAAATAGGAATCGACGCCACCAATGGCGGCATCGATGGACAGCTGGCCCAACGCCCGGTCGACCGACTCGGGGGTGACTTCATCGAGCGCAGCAAGGTCGACGGTGGCGTTGCCGAGCCCGGAGACGCTCTCGTTGAGCTTGACGATCACCCTGTCAAGACCCACGTGATCCTCCGCCAGCTGGGCGATTGCGTTCGCTACGTCCGCACGGCTGTGGAGATCCTCCGTCCCGGGGGGATGGTCGATCCCGGCCTCGGCGAAGATTTGTCGTCCGGAGCTCTTGGTCCCGTAGCCCATGTGGGCCGGATCCGCCCCATACATGGGGATCCCGAGGCGCATCGCGAGCTCGCGGTCGTCCCACGACGTTAGGAAAGGAACGAGGTGGGCCCGATCGAGGTCGGGGATCAGGCTTCGGATCTCCTCGATCAGATGCGGCCGATCGAGAAGCTTGCGGGCGAGGGAGCGCCAGCGGGCTTCCATGGGCGAGATGAAGAAGAGCCGTTTGCGGGCATTTGACTGGATGACACCCGGAAGTAGGTCCAGGTAATAGTCGACAATACCTTCGCTGATCTCCTGTCCGGTCACGAAGATCACTCTGGCCCGCGGCTGACGCAGCAGGAACAAAAGGAACAGAAAACGCTCCTCGTAGGCCTGCAGCTGGGTAGCGGTGAGCTGGAGGTCGATATCGGCAGAAGGCACTACGACAATGGTCTGCTCCTCCTTGTTCAGATGGTCGAGCGACGACCACAATGGCAGCAGCTTGGCCTGGAGTGCGTCGTAGGCCTCCTGATTCCTGGGGTCCATTGCCTTCCAGCCGGTGATGCTGGTCATCTCGAATTTCCCGTCGTGCGGCGAGAGCAGATTACGCCCGTGCCTGGGCGAGTATGACGCCACACCACCGCATGCTTCGCCCATGAAGCGCCGGTGTGACGCGGGCTATGCGCCATATCGAGAATTCGAGCTCTCTAGTTGTCGCTTTGTCGAACCAGCTCCATCACGTGCTCAACGTCAATTCGTCTCGATGATGCACCTCGATCCTCGA
>CAZKJJ010000564.1:0-1963 GCA_964553055.1 uncultured Acidimicrobiia bacterium | reverse complement strand
GGGACTACGCCCCGCAGATGCTCGCCATCAGGCTGATCGAAGCGAGGGGTGAAGGGGCTGCCGCAGAGGTGCGCGACATCATGAGCCGTGAGTTCCTGCTCGCCAGGCCCCTCTTGCAGGCGGTGGAGGCTTCGACTGCTGACCGTCGGCCTGTGCTGCTCATCGACGAGATCGACAGGGCAGACGAGGAGTTCGAGGCATACCTGCTCGAGCTGCTTTCCGACTTTCAGGTGACGATTCCCGAGATCGGGACGGTCAAGGCGGCGCAACCGCCCATCGTGGTCGTGACATCGAACAGGACACGGGAGATCCACGACGCCCTCAAGCGGAGGTGCATCTACTACTGGATCGACTATCCAGATTTCGAGCGAGAGGTTGCCATTGTGCTGCGGAAGGTGCCGGGGATCGCGGAGAGCCTCGCAGGGGAGCTCGCCAGAGCGATGGAGCACCTCCGTGACATGAGGCTCTTCAAGCCCCCAGGCGTCGCCGAGACCCTCGACTGGGCGGCCGCGATCCATGCGCTCGGGGAGGGCCACCTCTCCGTCGACATCGCCGACGAGACCCTGGGAGTGGTCCTCAAGTACCAGGAGGACATCGAGCGCGTCAGGGCAGTGGGGATGGAGAGCGTTCTCGAAGCAGCCCGCTGAATGGCGGATGCCCTCGCCTCCAACCTGATCCACTTCGCCAGATACCTACGAGCGCAGGGTCTGGCGGTGGTACCCGAGACGTCGGCGTTGCTCCTCCAGGCAACACGGGAGGTCGGACTCTCCCGCCGTGAGGACGCCTACCACGCGATGCGGTCCGTGACGGTCACACGGCCTGACGAGATTCCGGCATTCGACCAGGCGTTCGAGCTGTTCTTCGGAGCGGGGGGGAGGGTCTCGGTGCCTGCGCCTCCCAACAGCAGACTCGAAGTCGACAGAGGCGGCGCACACCCGCTCGCCCTGCCACAGGCTCGCGCCAGCTCCGATCAGCTGGAGGTCGTGGAACAGCTCGGCGCGTCGGCTGTGGAACGGTTGGGACATCGGGACTTCGCCGATCTGGATGCCGAGGAGGCAGAAGCGGTGCGCAAGCTCATCGCCAGGATGGTCTGGCAGCCGGCTCTGGCCCGCTCGAGGCGCTGGGTGCCTGCACCAGGCAGAGGACCAAAGCCCGACCGTCGCAGGTCGCTACGCAAGCTCGTCGGACCGACAGGTGATCTGCTACCTCTGGTCTGGTCTGAGCGGCGTAGACGCCGCAGGCCTCTGGTCGTGCTCGCCGACGTGAGCGGGTCGATGGAGCGTTACGTCGAGATGTTCCTCTACTTCGTCCATGCCGCCAGGGACAGGTTGGGGAAGCTCGAGGCGTTCGTCTTCTCGACGAGACTCACCCGCATCACCAGGCAGCTGGCCGCTCGCGATGTCTCCGAAGCGCTGATGCAAGTCGGCATGGGGGTGGACGACTGGTCCGGCGGAACAAAGATCGGGGAGGCGCTCGAGGAGTTCAACGTGCGCTGGGGAAGGCGCATGTCCAGGGGAGGCCCCATCGCCCTGATCATCTCCGACGGATGGGACTGCGGCGATCCTGCTCTGCTGGCAGACGAGATGGCTCACTTCGCCCGCACGATGCATCGCGTGGTATGGCTCAACCCGCTCGCCTCCAGGGAGGGCTACCAGCCGACCGTCAGGGGAATGCAGATGGTGCTTCCCCATGTCGACGATTTCCTGCCTGCAGCGAGCGTCGCCGACCTGGCAGGTGTCGTCGACCTTCTGGAGTCGATCCCGGCCCGAGCTTGACTCTCAGCCGGATAGAGTCATCGATCACATGGAAGCACTCGACATCTACGAGAGGTGGAGCGAGGAAGGCAAGGACGTCGCGGTCGCCACGGTCGTGAGGGTGATGGGCTCCGCGCCACGCCCTGAAGGCGCCAAATTCCTGGTCTCGTCTGCGGGCGACATGGAAGGCTCCGTGAGTGGCGGCTGTG
>CAZKJJ010000563.1:0-1965 GCA_964553055.1 uncultured Acidimicrobiia bacterium | reverse complement strand
GATACATATGCACCAGCTCAGCGACGCCGCCAGAAAGGAGCGGGTCTTGGGCGTGCTGGAGGCTGTCGGCATGACCCCAGCGTTGGCCTTCTACGACAAGTACCCACACCAGATCTCGGGCGGCCAACGCCAGCGTATCGTGATAGCGAGGGCCCTCATCACGACACCCGAGCTGGTGGTGGCGGACGAGCCCATCGCCATGGCCGACGTGTCCGTCAGAGCCGTGCTGCTCGACCTGATGATGCGGCTCAAGGACGAGCTCGGGCTCACCTACCTGTTCATCAGCCACGACCTAGCCACCGCCAAGTATGTGTGTGACCGGATCGCCATCATGTACCTTGGCAAGATCGTCGAAGTCGGCGCCCTGGCCGATCTCTACTCGAACCCCAGGCACCCGTACACCCGGTCGCTGTTGGATGCGGTGCCCGTACCCGATCCACGCCATCGCAGGACCCAGCCTCTTCCGAAGGGAGAGATACCCAATCCGATCAACCCTCCAGCAGGGTGCCGGTTTCACCCAAGGTGCCCGATTGCCCTCGAGGGAATCTGCGACGGCGAGGTGCCTGAGCTCCTGCCTGTGGAAGGCAACGACGGCCACCTCGCGGCGTGCCATCTGCGTACAGGGGCCTTCAGGCACCTCGATCCAGAGGCACAGCCCGCCTGAGAGAGGATCCTCGGAGCTTCGGGTTCCAGCTAGCACCGTTCGGCCCGGTAACTTTGCTGGCTCTGAAGACTCTCGGCCTCTCCCTCATCGTCTTCTCGTTGGCGGCCTGTGTCACGACCACGGAGCAGACGACGGCTCCAACGTCCACGCTCGGCGCCGCGACGACCTCGTCGATCCCGCCTGAGGTTCGCGAGACCCTCATGGTGGGGACGACGGCTGAGGTCGCCAGCCTGGACTCAGCTGATGCCTACCGGCCAGGTGAGTGGGAGATACTGGGCAACATCGGCTCAGGCCTCACGGCGTTCCGGGCAGGGACGACCGAGCCCGTGCCGGCCCTGGCCTCCTCCTTCGACGTGGCGGACGAAGGGCGGGCCTACACCTTCCACCTGCGGGACGATGCCGCCTTCGGTGATGGGACCGCCCTGACGGCTCCGATCTACCGGCGCCACCTCGCGAGGCTGCTGGGCTTGGGAGGAGCAGCCGGCATGGCACTCGGCGAGCCGTTCGTCGAATCCGTCGAGGCAGCAGATGATCTCACCCTCGTGATCAGGCTGCGCGAGGCGGCCGCCTACTTCCCTGCCATTGCTGCGGGGGTCCCCTTCCACCCCTCCCACCCCAGCCTGCCTGTCGACGAGTTGGCACCGGTGCCAGACCAGCCCGTCCTCGGCGTCGGAGCCTGGATGGTGACCGAGCATGATCCGGGGCAGAGCACCGTCCTGGAGCCGAACCCCTTCTTTTGGGGGAGCCTGCCGTCGTTCGATCGGGTCGAGGTGAGGTACTTCCGCTCCCAGAGTGAGATGCTCGATGCGCTGAGGGGCGGTTCCCTGGACGTTGCATGGCCAGTGGCCGGGCCTATCGCTGACCTGCCAGACGGCTTCGAAGCCTTCCAGACTGGAGGGGGGCCTGTGCGGATCCTCGTCCTCAATCAGAGGATCGCTCCCACGGAGTCGACGGCAGTACGCCAGGCGCTTGACCTGGCGATCGACCGCCAGGAACTTGCCTCTGCTGTGGGCGGCGGACCGCTCATGTCGCCTGTCCCACCCGGCTTCCTCGGCGCCGCCGTGCCCTTTCAGGAGAGACAGGACATCCGAGGTGCTGCCGAGCTTCTCGCCGGTGCCGGGTTCTCCTCTGAGGCCCCGCTCGAGGTATCCATCGCCTATCCACCCGACCGGTACGGTGCCGCTTCGGATCAGGCAGCCCAGCTCGTGGCAACGCAGTGGGAAGCGACGGAGCTCATCGACGTCGAGGTCACCCGCAACCGGCCCGACTGCTGGGGATACGTGGGGATCGCCCGCGACCTC
>CAZKJJ010000562.1:0-1969 GCA_964553055.1 uncultured Acidimicrobiia bacterium | reverse complement strand
ACACCTTCGAACACCTGGCAGATGTTCTTGGAATGGGTCCAAACCCGTGCCAACACGGCCGACGACCGAACCCAGCTCTACGACAAGCTGTTCTTTGAAGGAGAAGAGGGCCCCCGCCGACTCACCCGCTTCTTCGCACTGATGGGTTTCGCCACCGGGATCGCTGCCTTCGGCATCGTCGCCGACTCCACTGCCGTTGTCATCGGAGCCATGCTGGTGGCCCCCCTGATGACACCGCTCATGGGCACCGCGCTCTCCATGACCATGGGCTGGCCCAGACGCGCCCTCATGTCGGGGACGGTCGCACTGGCAGGTGTCGTGTTCGCGATCGTTCTGAGCATCCTGTTCGGATGGATGTACGGACCTGACATCTCAACTGTCGCCAACAGTCAGGTCGCCTCGAGGATCGGGCCCACCCTGGTCGACCTCATCATCGCCGTGGCAGCTGGAGGGGCAGGGGCGTTTGCCCTCTCCCGTCCCGACGTGTCGGACTCGCTACCCGGAGTGGCCGTTGCCATCGCCTTGGTCCCCCCGTTGGCGGTGGTCGGCCTGATGATCTCCCAGAACGACTGGTCGGCGGCATCAGGAGCCATCCTGCTATTCGTCACCAACCTGGTGGCAATACTCCTCATCGGCGGGCTCGTCTTCGTGCTAACAGGCGTAGTGCCCGTGCTCCGACTCGCCCAGAACACACACTGGGTTAGGAGAAGCCTCGGGATGGTCGCCGTGCTGGCGATTGCGGTCGTCGCAGTCCTCGGAGCCAGCGCCGAGACCTTCCGACGTCAGACGGCCGGCCTCCAACGGGCCCAGGAGATCGTCGACGTCTGGCTCGATGAAACGGGACTTACCGTCTCCTCAGCGGTGTACGAAGACCAGGTGTACAAGGTCGTGCTGACGGGGTCGGCCGGCCCACCCTCCATCGATGACCTCGGCTCAGCAATGGAACAGGAGTTCGGCGAGCCGATAGCCCTCTCCGTCACCCTGGTGCCAACCGAAACCCTGGAATACAACCCTTGATTGCCGACCGAAGCCCGTGAGAGTATGCGGGGATGACCGGCCAAGGTGATTCCGGCCGCCGCCCGGGGATGAGCACCGGGCGTCTCGAAGCTTTCAGCGATGGTGTCTTCGCCATCGCTATCACGCTGCTCGTTCTCGAGCTTGGGGTGAGTATCGGAGCGGACGGCGATCTGCTCGAAGCGTTCCTCGAAGAATGGCCGTCCTATCTCGCCTATGTGGTCAGCTTCGCCACCATCGGAGCCGCCTGGATGGCGCATTCGGTGATAACCGAATACGTCGATCGATCCGACTCCGCCTTCGCCCGTCTCAATCTTCTCCTATTAATGCTGGTTTCCTTTCTGAGCTTCCCCACAAAGCTGGTCGGCGAGTACATACGCGCCGAAGGGAGTGAGCGAGTCGCAGTCACCCTGTTCGGAAGCAATCTGCTCCTGATAGCCGCAGGGCTCTTCATCCTGTGGAGACATGCCGTCAAAACGAGCCTGGTCCGGCCCGACGCCGCAGACGACGAGGTGCAGATACTGACCGACCGACTTACCCCGGGGCTCGCCGGCTACCTGGTGCTTATAGCCCTCGGCTTGTTCCTCCCCCTGGTCGCCGTCTTCGGCTACCTAGCCGTCGCCCTAATACTGATCCTGCCGTTTCGTTTTCGCCGGTCACCGGCCCGGTAGCCTTTCAAGTGCCGAATCCAGCAGTGTTCAGTTAACAGGTTTGGGGTGCGCTGGCTTGCCCTCGCTTCCCCGATCTCGACGCATTAGGTCCTGTAAGAGATGAGGAGACGTCACAATTTGCGAACTTTCGAGGTCACAAGAATCGCTCTGACCAGGGTGTTTGGTGGAGCTGGGGGGATTTGTAGCGCTATCGAGCGAGTGACGGGCGACCTGCGACGTCGACCAAGCCCGCAGCATCCTCCAAGACGAATATCGGATCGCCCACGCCACCCTCCAGGTCGAAC
>CAZKJJ010000561.1:294-1970 GCA_964553055.1 uncultured Acidimicrobiia bacterium | reverse complement strand
GAGCCTGCGACCCGAGAGCATGCGCTGCCAGGCGCGGGCGTCGGCGGGCATTTTGGCCATCCTCAGTTTTCGCCGGATTGTTTTTCGAAGGCCAGACCCGACCATTCGGGAAGCGCCAGCGATACCGCAACGCCATCGGCGGTCATGGTCAGATTTTCGGCCATGGCATCGGCCACCCGGTCGATGCGCACGATGGCGAGTGCCTTGTCGCCCTCGACTGTCCCGAGCGTGCCGATGGGTTTGCCGTCGGCCTCGATCGGGACGCCGAAGGTGATCAGGCCCGCGTCGCTCTGAATCGGGGCGACCATCATCCCCTCCTCGAAGGGCTCGATCACCGATTGGGGATCCTCGATGAACTCCACCTCAGCAGGAGCCAAAGCCTCCTCGATCTCCTGAGCTTCAGGGCTGCCAGGCGGGTAGACGGGAGGCGGCGCAACAGGGGAGGCATCTCGTGCGGCGCAGGCAGCCTCGTTCTGGTCCAGAGGCGGTTCACCGGGCTCGCCTGTCTCGACGTTGCACCACTGACTCCACGGCTCCCACGAGGGCCCCGCTACATAGATCAGCTCTTTGCCGCCAACGTCGACGAAGGCATCGATCGCCGCTGCGTAGACACCGGACTGGTCCAGCCCCTCCCCGTCGACTTCCCCTCCCCCGCCGCTGGTGCAACCGCCGGCCACCAGACCGATCACCAGCAAGACGGCACGTGCTCTCACAGGGCCTCCTCGAACAAACCTACGACGCCACGACACCGCGCCACGCCTGACAGCGAGCCCGTGAAACCGCAGTCGTCGGCTGAGCCCGTCCGGGGTGGTGGGTCAGTCGTCTCCGGCGGCCCAGTGAACCTCTCCGGCACGGGATTCGACAGCGCCGAGTTGCTCCATCAGGCCAAGCCGGTCTTGCATCGCCCACGTCTTCGCGATCTTCCCGTCCCTGAATTCGAAGATCCGAATCGACTCCCATCTCACCTCGTTCCCAGAAGGCGGCTGCCCTGCGAAATCACCCGAATCGTGAGTCCCGGCAATCCCAAGCCGCAGCACCACATAGTCACCTTCTGAAATGGGTCCTGGCTCGAGGATGTCGACACGCAGATGAGAGAACGCATCGAACAGCTCGGTGGCATGGAGGACGTTCTCCGGCGTCGCCAACTCCTGGGTGAGATACGTCAGCCCACGTTCGAGATCACGCTGCCGCCACATGACATCGGCGTACTCCAGAGCGATGTCCTTGTTCGACATTGTCATCTCCCGCCCTCCTCTGGCTCCTCAGAGTCCCTGACCAACACCTCCCTGGAAGCTAGATCGACACTCACCCAGATCCGAATCGGGAGAGACGCCTGCGTGACGACGGTGCAAGGCGTTGTCGGAGGTCTCAGGATCGGAGGCGCGGCCGCCACATGGACGGCAGGCGCACCCCGGTTGGTAGCGTGATCAGCCATGGCAGAGTTGATCAGGTTCACTGACGCCGAAGCCATCGCCCGCGGTGACGGCATCGAGAGCGTCCAGCTGACCCCTTCGCCGCTGGAAGGTCAGGGGTTCATCATGGGCATCACCTCGTTCCCTCCTGGCACCAGCATCCGCCTGCACAGCCACAACACCACTGAACAGGTGACGGTGATCGAGGGCGAGGGACTTGCCGAGCTCAACGGACGGCAGATCCCCGCCAGGCCGTTCGACACC
>CAZKJJ010000561.1:0-284 GCA_964553055.1 uncultured Acidimicrobiia bacterium | reverse complement strand
GCCTCATCGCTTCATCAACAACGGCTCTGAGACGCTGCGGATCCTGTGGGTCTACGGAAGCACCCGAGTGACGAGGACCTTCACGGACACGGGCGAGACGGTCGACCAGTTCGAGCGATGAGAATCCCCGTCGAACGGCTCGAACAGTTCGTGACTCGGGTCCTCACGACGCTCGACGTGCTTCCCGAACACGCGGAGACGACGGCACGCCGTCTCCTGGAAGCGGACCTGCGCGGGCGCACAGGTCACGGCCTGATCCGGGTCCCGCTGTATGTCACCCGCAT
>CAZKJJ010000560.1:0-1974 GCA_964553055.1 uncultured Acidimicrobiia bacterium | reverse complement strand
GGTCTTGGCGATGCGGGCGACCCCGGAGCTCGCGTGGACGACGAGAGGAGGCACCGAAAGGCCCTCTGCCCGCAGCTCCTGCTCGGCGCGATGCAATAGTGCGGCCATGTCCCGATGGAGGTAGGCGTTGATAACGGCGGTGTTGGTTCGGATCTCGGGGTCCCGACACGCTGTCACTTCCGTCGAAAGCTGCAGCGGGACCGATCGAAGGTAATGCTCGGGGTACCGCGCGCGGATCCACTCCCGAACGTGCTGCTCCGCCTTGGCCTTCTCCCGACCCTCCCCGAAGCTCACGACCACCTGTCGAACTCCACGCTGCACGAGATCGGCACACTGGCGAAGTACCGACTCGCGCTCAAGCGGATGCTTGCAGCCCAGCACAAGGGTGGGTTCGAGGAACGTGGAGAACATCGACTCTGCCTGACGTTCTCCGTACAACGATCCCTCTTCACCAGCGTCGACGAGGAGCCCTACGCGCGATCCCTGACCTTCCACAACCGCATTCGTACCGACGGTGCTGGCCAGTCGCAAGATGGATACACGGTCGAGGAACTCAGCGAAGGCTTCCCCGGATGCGTCGGCTCCGGCCTTGAGACACGAGACCACCGATCTCGTGAGATCGAATCGGAACGTCGGAACCTTGCACGTACGAATCCGTTCACCGTCGGCGAAGAAGCCATCCGTGAAGGTCCCGCCCATGTCGATGCCGATCGATAGCAGCTGTACCCCTCCTGCAGGCCCTAGGCCACCAACCTCCTGGCAACACCTGCAACGCGCGCGAGATCGATCTCAGGGGGAAGAGGCTCCGTGGTCACAACCCCTGGCAGTTGGGCATCGAGTGCGCCGAGGTCCTGTTCAAGAGCCTCCGCTCGAAGCTCAATAACCTCCGACTCGTCACCAACGAACACCAACCGCACGCCGAAGTGCTCGGCGATCGATTCGAGCGTAGATGCCCCCGAGCGCTCGCTCGCGTTATCAGCGGCCACCAGGACGAGTGAGGCTCCTGCCTCGAGCAGTCGGCGCAAGAACGCTGCCACGACGTCTGCGCAGACCATCACCTGATCCTCGTCATCAGGGTCACCCGCGAGTTGGCGTGCAAGACCGACGGGTGTCACGACGCTGGCAGCCAGCTGGCTCGCGGACGCTATGTACCTCGCAGCCTCGAGTGCGATGGGAGCGCGACCGTGTTCCAGGACTTCCTCCGGGTCCAAGAGCAGGAATTCCGATCCCTCGACGCCGCCCTCCGCTCGATCCAGGAGTTCAACGGTGGCCTGCGCCAGAACGCCTCGATCGAAAGGGAACAACACATGGGTGGCAGAGGTGCGGCTGGCTGCCTCGAGCGCCGCCCGCGCGAGCTGAGCCGAGTCCTTCCACAGATCCGGCAGTGTGACACCCACGAGCTCCGCGGCGAGTGGCCCGAGCGAGGGCACGAACACCCGCGTCATGGAGTTGTCTTCCTCTCCACGACCTGAGTAGGCACAGGCCAGTGGCCGTAGTAGCGGAGGATATGCTCGGGTGGGCGACGCTTGGTCCATTCCCGTATGAACACGGTCCATGGACGTCCTCGAGCGAGTCTCTCAGCACGCATCTCTGCACGGCGCGACGCCGTGGCTGCTGCATCGACACGGGACTTCTCGTCCAGAACGACTCCGTACACGCCGACCGCTACCTCCGTGGTGATAAGGCCGCTCGTGAGGTCGTCCAACACCGCGTCGGGCTCCCGTTCCAGGACATCCCCATAGCCACCACCCGAGCCTCTTGGGAGCACCAAGATGTCGCCGGAGATGAAGGACTCTGAGGTCGACTGGGGCGATTCGAAGATGTAGCGGCCCGAGATCACGCGCTCGTTCACCAGATCCCGGACGCTCGCCGGGAGCTTCACATCACCTTTCGCCATCAGCTCCTTCACATCCGTATCTCGCACGACTATGCGGGGATTAGCAGCACCCGCGTAGCCTCCGAAGAGACCCAGGT
>CAZKJJ010000559.1:0-1977 GCA_964553055.1 uncultured Acidimicrobiia bacterium | reverse complement strand
GGGCAAGGCCGTGCTCTGACCTGAGCCGACGCACTCCTGTGACGAACTCCTGAAAGGCGTCCATCGAAGGGGGGGCTTTGCGGCGGGGCGGCTTTGGCCAGTGTGAGCCCGCCAGCAGTCCCGTGCCTCCCAGCTCGCTCCACAGCTGCTCCGTGACGAAGGGAATGCAAGGGTGAAACAGCTTGAGGAGGTCCCGCAGCACGACGCCGAGCGTCTGCCTCGTGGCGTCGGCGAGGTCCTCGTCGCGAAGCTGCGCCTTGGAGAGCTCGACGTACCAGTCGAACACCTCCGACCAGGCGAAGTTGTAGAGCAGACCGAAGGCATCGGCGAGCCGGTAGGCATCTGCCAGCTCGTCGAACTGGCGCGTCACCTCATCGAGGCGGGAGAGGATCCATGCATCGACGGGTGATGGGTGATCCGGGTAGCCGTCCTCGGCTGGAACCGAGCCTGCTTCGATGTGGCCGAGGGCGAACCGGACCGCGTTCCACAGCTTGTTGGCGAAGCGCCTGGCAGCCTCGACCGACTCCACATCGAACGGAATGTCGTGCCCGGGAGCGGCCGCTTGGATGAGCGCCAGCCGCAGCGAGTCCGCGCCATGCTGCGCGATCACGTCAAGGGGGTCGACGGTGTTGTCCTCGGACTTCGACATCTTCCTTCCCTCGAGGTCCCTGATCAGACCGTGGATCACCACGTCCGGGTAGGGGACCTGTCCTGTGAAGTGGATGCCCATCTGCATCATGCGGGCCACCCAGAAGTAGATGATGTCGAACCCCGTCACCAGGGCGCCGTTTGGGTAGAACGTGGCGAGGTCCTCGGTGCTGTCTGGCCAGCCGAGCGTGCTGAAGGGCCACAGGGCAGAGGAGAACCAGGTGTCGAGGACGTCCTCGTCCTGACGGAGGCTCTCCGATCCGCACACGCCGCATGTCTGCGGGGTTTGCCTCGCCACCGTCACGTGGTCGTCAGGGCAGTACCAGGCAGGGATCCGGTGGCCCCACCAGATCTGCCGCGAGATACACCAGTCCCTGAGGTTCTCCATCCAGTGGAAGTAGTTCTTCTCCCATCTGGTGGGGACGAACCGGGTAGCGCCTTCCCTGACTGCGTCGATGGCAGGCACGGTCAGCGGCCGAACCCTCACGAACCACTGCTTCGACAGGAGCGGCTCGACGGCCGTGCCGCACCGGTAGCAGTGACCGACCGCGTGGGTGTAGTCACGCACGTCCAACAGCAGCCCTTCCGCCTCGAGTGCTTCCTTGACGACTCTCCTGGCGTCGAACCGATCAAGGCCCGCAAAAGCGCCCCCGGCCTCTGTGATCCGCGCGTCGGTAGCGATGACCTTGACCGCGGGCAGACCGTGCCGCTCAGCGATCTCGAAGTCGTTCGGATCATGGGCTGGCGTCACCTTGACGGCCCCCGTCCCGAACTCGGGATCGACCGCCTCGTCGGCCACCACGGGGATCACCCTGCCGATGAGAGGCAGCCGAAGGGTCCTACCCACGATCGACCGGTAGCGGTCGTCTTCCGGATGGACGGCTACTGCGGTGTCGCCGAGCATGGTCTCCGCTCTGGTGGTGGCGACCACCACGCCTCCTTCGCCTTCGGTGAACGGGTACAGGATCTGCACCAGCTCGCCCGTCTCCTGCTCGTGCTCGACCTCGATGTCGGCCAGCGCCGTCTCGCAGCGCGGGCACCAGTTGATGATGCGCTCACCCCGATAGATGAGGTCCTCCTCGTAGAGCTCGACGAACACCTCGATGACAGCGCGTGAGAGTCCCTCATCCATGGTGAAGCGCTCTCGTGACCAGTCGACCGAGTCGCCGAGGAGTCGCATCTGCTCGGTGATCCTGTTCCCGTAGCGCCGCTTCCACTCCCAGACCTGTTCGACGAAGGCCTCACGGCCGATGTCGTGACGGGTCAGGCCCTCTGCACTGAGATCACGCTCGACGACGTTCTGCGTGGCGATGCCGGCGTGGTCCGCCC
>CAZKJJ010000558.1:1221-1981 GCA_964553055.1 uncultured Acidimicrobiia bacterium | reverse complement strand
GCGCTCTCGGTGGGATCGCCGGCGAATGCCGAGGCCATTCGCGCCTTCCGAGAGAAGCGCGCCCCCGACTTCACAACCCTGTGAAGGCACGAACGCCGAGACGTCGCGCTCGCCAGCGCCTTGAGTGCCGTTGTGCAGGTCCTCTTCCTCTACCGTCCTAGGAGCGGCTCCGGGGTCTCGATCAACCGGACCAAGTCGTCCACGAACCGCGCCGCAGGCGCTCCGTCGATGGCTCGGTGATCGAACGTTAGGCTGTAGGTCATGATCGGCCGGACCACGACCTGCCCTTCCCTCACGACCGGCCTGTCGGTGATCGCCGCCGTGCCCAGGATTGCGGTCTGGGGCTGGTTCACGATGGGAGTGGCGAACAGGTACCCTCCGCCAACCGCTCCCAGGTTCGTCAGGGTAAACGTGCCGCCGGCGACGTCGTCGGGCATGAGCTTGCCCGCCCGGGCCTGTTCCACCAGCGCGCCCACCTCCAGGCCGATGTCCGTCACGGATTTCTGATCGGCGTCTCTCACCACGGGCACAATGAGTCCCCCTTCGAGGCCGGACTCTATGGCGACCGCCACGCCGATGTTGATGTCTTCCCACACCTTGATCTCGTTCCCCACCACGCTGGAATTGATGATCGGGTTGTCCTTGAGGACCCTCGCGATGGCTGCGACCAAGATGTCGGTGTAGGTGACGCGAACGCCGGCAGTCTCCTCCTGTTCCAGAAGGGCCCTTCGTAGCTCGATCATCCCAGTCATGTCCATCT
>CAZKJJ010000558.1:0-1211 GCA_964553055.1 uncultured Acidimicrobiia bacterium | reverse complement strand
GGCGTAGAAGGCGGTCCCCAGCAGCGAGAACCAGGCGGCCACCGAGAGGCTGCGCTGCATGTGTTCGGAGATGGCCCTCCGCCGACCTTTGAGGGGCACGGAAGCCTTCACCCTCTTGCCCTCGAACACTTCGTCCGACGGCCCTGGTCGTCCCTTTGCCTCCAGCGCTCTCTCGATGTCCTCCCGCACGATCCTGCCGTCGGGGCCGGTGCCTCGTATGGCGCTCAGATCCAGCCCGTGTTCCCCGGCCATCTTGCGCGCGAGTGGCGAGATGCGGATGCCCTCCGTCCTCTGGACGCTGGGTGGGGCGGGTGACGAGGCAGCAGATGCCGGGGAGGGTGCTTCCGCGGGTTCCGGAGCGGTAGTGTGGATCTCTCTCGCGGGCTCCTTCTGCAGAGCCGCGAGCTCCTGTTCCGTCTCGGCGATGAGACCGACGACGCGGCCAACAGGCACCGTTACGTCCTCCTCGACGAGAAGATGAACGAAGCCTGACGCGGTGGATTCCACCTCCCACTCGGTCTTGTCGGTCTCGATCTCGAGGACGATCTCTCCTTCTTCGACGCGATCGCCTTCCTGGACCTTCCAAGCGTTTACCGTGGCCTCGGTCATGCTCATGCCGAGCTTTGGTATTGCGATGTATGCGGCCATCGGGTTGTGCCAGCCCTCTGCTTCAGCGTTTCCAGCTTCGGCCTTGTCAGGCCTCCCCGCTCAACTGTCTGCCAGTGACCGCCTCGATGGCGGCGACCACGTCGTTCGCCTGGGGAAGGACGTACTGTTCCATGTATCCGGAAGCGATCGGCATGTTTGCGGCGCCGACCCTCCGGATGGGAGCGTCCAGCGAATCGAATGCCTGCTCCATGACTTGCATGCCGATCTCAGCGCCAACCGAGCACCGCGTCGTGTCCTCGTCGACGATGACGGCGCGCCCGGTCTTCTTCACCGAGTCGACGATCCTATCGATATCGAGGGGCTCCAGCGTCCTGGGGTCGATCACCTCGACGCTCACGCTGCCTTCGACCTGCGCGGCCACCTGCAGGACGAGCTGCGTCATGGCGGCGGTGGCCACGACCGTCACGTCGGTTCCTTCTCTCTTGACATCGGCCACGCCGAACGGGATGGTGTACTCCTCCTCAGGTACCTCGCCCCTGACGCCCAGGAGCCGCTTGTGGAAGAAGAAGACGACGGGATTGTTGTCCCTGATGGCCGTCCTG
>CAZKJJ010000557.1:0-1981 GCA_964553055.1 uncultured Acidimicrobiia bacterium | reverse complement strand
GGCCAAGCTCGGTGACGACGCTCACATCACGACGATCACGGTCGCGTCCCGATACCGGGGGAAGGGCGTCGGCACCCTGTTGATGCTCGAGCTGGTCGAGGAGGCCCTTCGTATGGGTGCAGAGAGCCTCACGCTCGAGGTGAGGATCTCCAATCATCGAGCGCAGAGGCTGTACAGGCGCTTCGGCTTGGCTCCCGTGGGAGTGCGGAGGAACTACTACCGGTCAGAGGACGCGTTGGTCATGTGGGCCCACGGAATCTCGGAGGCGGACTACCTGGCGCGCCTCGGTCGGATCAGGGAGGACGTGGCATGAGCGGCCCGACCATGCTGGCCTTCGAGACCAGCTGCGACGAGACGGCCGTGGCCGTCGTTCGTGGGACCGAGACGCTCTCCAACGTCCTGTCCTCTCAAGTGGAGGCGCATGCCAGGTTCGGCGGTGTCGTCCCCGAGGTGGCTGCACGCGCACACATCGAGGCGATCAGAGCGCTCACCCACACGGCTCTCCAGCGCGGGGGTGTCCATCCAGACGAGCTCGAGGGAATCGCCGCCACCAGGGGCCCCGGCCTCGTCGGATCGCTGCTCGTCGGCTTCTCGTTCGCGAAGGCGATGGCATGGGCCAGGGGTCTGCCGTTCGTTGGGGTCGACCATATGGAAGGCCATCTCTTCGCGCCACGGCTCGAGCACGCGGGATTCGGTCCACCCTGTGTCGTCGTCTTGGCGTCAGGGGGACACAGCCAGATCGTCCTCGCCCGCTCGTGGGGCTCCTATGAGATCCTTGGCAGGACCATCGATGACGCGGCGGGAGAGGCGTTCGACAAGCTGGGACGCTTCATGGGACTCGGGTTCCCTGGCGGCCCGGCGATCGACGCCGCCTCAGAGGGCGGCGACCCCGAGGCAGTCCGGTTTCCGAGGCCGCTCGAGGGCAGCAGACACGACCTCTCGTTCTCAGGCTTGAAGACCGCGGTGGTCACCTTCGTGCGCGGCGCCAGGGAACGGGGAGCGCTGCCGCCGCTGGAGGACGTTGCTGCCTCTGTCCAGGAGGCCATCGTGGACGTCCTGGTCGCCAAGACGTTCAACGCTGTCGAGGACACGGGCGTGCACGTCGTGGGAGGTGGCGGCGGCGTGCTGGCGAACAGGCGGCTTCGCCAACGCCTCGCAGAGGAGGCAGACAGACGCGGCGTTGGGCTGTACTTGCCATCGCCACAACTCTGCACAGACAACGCAGCCATGGTGGGGGCTGCAGGCTCCCACTGGCTCCAAGAGGGCGTGATCACGCCCTGGGGCAGCAGGGTGGATGCAGGCCTCTCTCTGGAGTCTGGCTCGGTGTAGGGGTTTCCGCCCGCACAGGCCGTGGTCCACGAGGTCGATTAGCACTCCATGGCAGCGAGTGCTAGGATTTCTGGCGCTCTCAAGGTGAGAGTGCTAACCCGCGAGTAGAGGGGGAACCCGCATGAAACTCAAGCCCCTGGGCGATCGGGTGATCGTGAGGTCGTTGGAGGAGGACGAGGCTCGGACTCCATCCGGGCTGGTGATTCCAGACACGGCGAAGGAGAAGCCGCAGCTCGGTGAGGTGCTGGCGGTAGGACCGGGCGAGCTCAACGATGAAGGCAACCGCACGCCCGTGGACGTGAGCGTCGGCGACACGGTCGTCTACGCGAAGTACGGCGGCACGGAGCTCAAGTATCAGGGTGAGGAGTACCTCATTCTCTCGGCCCGCGATCTGCTGGCGATCGTCGAGTAGCAAGGAGCGACATGACAGCAAAGGATCTCAAATTCGATGAGATGGCCCGAAAGGGCCTCGAGTCCGGGGTGAACAAGCTCGCCGATGTGGTCAAGGTGACCCTCGGTCCCCGGGGGCGAAACGTAGTACTGGGGAAGAAGTGGGGGGCGCCCACCATCACCAACGATGGTGTGACCATCGCCAAGGAGATCGAGCTCGAGGACGCCTACGAGAACATGGGTGCCCAGCTCGCCAAGGAGG
>CAZKJJ010000556.1:0-1981 GCA_964553055.1 uncultured Acidimicrobiia bacterium | reverse complement strand
GTCCGACGTGATCTGGTCCAGCTTCGCGCCTCGGGCAGACATCCACGGACCCGCGGGTCGAGGGAGTGAGCGGGAGGTTCGACACCGCGGCGAGATCTCTGAGACATCTTCGAGACAGCGGCTCCGCATCGTGAAGCCCAGGAGAAGGAGGTTTGTGTGCGGAGAGCCGTCACCGTAGCGGTGCTCGTCGCGATCTCAGTGCTGGCGGCAGCCAGCCCTGCCCTCGCCGAGATCACTCACATGCACGGTTGAGGACCCTTCGCCAAGCGTCTGCCACCTAGCCAGGGACAGCCCGGCGTTTATCTCGCCGGGCGGTGAAGTAGGCGAGGCTCGAGGGAACCCTCGCACGTGACCGGGCGCAGCTCTGCTGCGCCCGGTCGTCGTTGGCGCGTATACCCTTTCCTGTGTGATCCGCTTCGGGATCTCAGGTCTGCCCCCAGAAGGAGCAGGCCATGAGAGCTTTCTCGACACCCTGGTCGAGAAGGGCCATGAGGCGTACGAGCTGGCTTTCGTCACCGGGTTCCCGTGGAAGGAGAAGCAGTGCCGAGCGTTCGGAGAGCTGGCTTCCCAGCGGGACATCTGGCTGTCGGTGCACGCCCCCTACTTCGCGGTGTTGACCGTCGCCGAGGACGACAGAGCGCGGCAGTGCAGAGCCGCGCTGGAGCACACGATGAAGCTCGGCAGGGAACTGGGGGCTCGGGTCGTCGTCGCGCATCTGGGCGCCACGCACGGCGAGGAGCCGAGGGTCCTGCTCGGAAGGGTCAGGGAGCATCTGGCGTGGGTGGGGGCGAGAGCAGGGCACCTGGGCGTAAGCCTCGGGCTCGAGACGGCAGGCAAGACCTCGTCCTTTGGGAGCCTCGGAGACATCGCGGTGCTCGCTCAGGAGTTCGCATTCGTCCGTCCTGTGGTCGATTGGGCGCATGTCCACGCGCTGTCCGGAGGGGGACTCAGGTCCAAGGAGGACTTCGCAGCCGTCATCGCCTTCCTACGGGACCAGTTCCCCGGCTGGATGATCGATCCGCTTCACTGCCAGTTCACGGACAACGAGTTCGGCCCGTCTGGCGAGATCAGGCACGTGAAGTACGGTCAGGGCTCGCTGCTGGTGGGTCCCCTCGTCGAAGCAGCGCGCCAGAACGGCCTCAGGATGACGCTGATCTCCGAGGCCAGGGAGGAGGAGAGCCACGAGGGCATCCTCGCCGATCTCCTGTCCGCCACTGTGCCGCCTGCTGCGGAGGGCAGGATGCTGGGATCGGGCGCTGTGGCGTTCCCAGATCTGATCAGGGTCGCGGCCGAAGGATCGGCCTTCGTACCGATGGGTCTCGACCGTCACCTCACCCTCTCGAACATCGACAAGCCGTTCTTCCCTGACGGCTACACAAAGGGCGATCTGATCCAGTACTACGCGTCGGTCGCGCCCTTGCTCCTGCCGCACCTCGAGGGGAGAGCGATCGTGATGGCGCGTTTCCCCGACGGAGCGGAGGGAGCGTGGTTCTACGAGAAGCAGGCTCCGGGGCATCAGCCGTCGTGGATGCCGCGAGCCCCTCTCTACTCGTCTGTCAGAGGTGAGCCCATCGAGTTTCTCATGGCACCCGACAGGGAGTCCCTGATGTGGTTCGCCAACATGGCCTGCATCGAGATTCACCCTTGGCTGTCGAGGGTGCAGACCCCTGACCGTCCTGACTTCGCCGTGTTCGACCTCGACCCCGCAGAGGGCGCCGTCTGGGAGCAGGTCGTCGGGGTAGCAGACCTCGTCAGGGTGCTGCTCGAGAGCCTCGGGCTGGTCGGATACCCGAAGACCTCCGGAGCATCGGGCATCCACGTCTACGTGCCGCTCGAGCCCGTCAACGACTACGGGCGCGTGAGAAGGCTCGTGGAGGCGGCAGGGCGGCTGCTCGCCAAGGCGAATCCTGACGACGTGACGATGGAGTGGGACATCCCCAAGCGGTCAGGCAAGGTGTTCATCGACCACAACCAGAACGTG
>CAZKJJ010000555.1:0-1981 GCA_964553055.1 uncultured Acidimicrobiia bacterium | reverse complement strand
GCCAGTTGAAGATCTTGATGCCGGTGGGCACCGCGATGACCATCGTCGAGAGACCGAACGCAGCTTGAGCGACGGGTGGGATGGCCGAGGCGAACATGTGGTGGGACCACACGCCGAAGCCTATGAAGGCGATGGCGGCGCCTGCGAACACGACCGCCGCATAGCCGAAGAGGGGCTTCCTCGAGAACACAGGGAGGACCTCGGACACGATCCCCATGGCGGGCAGGATGAGGATGTACACCTCGGGATGGCCGAACAGCCAGAACAGGTGTTGCCATAGGATCGGGTCGCCCCCTGCCGAAGGGTCGAAGAACAGCGCGCCGAATTGCCTGTCGAAGGTGATCATGAAGAGCGCGGTGGCGATGATCGGAAGGGAGAAGAGCAGCAGGAAGTTGACAACGAGGCTCATCCAGACGAAGACGGGCATGCGCAGCATCCGCATGCCCTTGGCTCTGAGATTGAAGATCGTGGTGATGAAGTTGACGGAGGCGATCAGCGATGCCAACCCGAGGATCTGAACGCCGAGAGCCCAGTAGTCGATCACGGTTCCCACGGAGTAGGTCGAACTTGTCTGGTTGGCGTAGCCGAACCACCCGCCGTTGGGAGCCGTTCCGAGTGTGGAGATCGGCTCTGCGAGGTTGCCGCCCGTCGGGGCGAAGGCCGTGCCCAAGAAGAACGAGCTGTAGAGGAAGATGCCTCCTGCGAGGAAGACCCAGTAGCTGAGGGCGTTCAGCCTCGGAAACGCAACGTCCCTGGCTCCGATCATCAGTGGGATGAGGTAATTGAAGAAGGCTGCGCTGAGGGGCATGACGACGAGGAAGACCATCGTCGTACCGTGCATCGTGAAGAGGGCGTTGTACTCGGCGGCCGAGAGGACGGTCGACTCGGCCTGGGCCAGCTGAACCCTGATGAGCAGGGCCTCGAGTCCTCCCAGGATGAAGAACACGAAGGCCGTGTAGCCGTAGAGCTTGCCGATCCGCTTGTGGTCGACGGTCGTGATCCAGCTCCAGAACCCCTTCTCGGCCCTGGGGCGCCTGAAGATGGTCGGATTCGAGGCGGTCGTCGTCAATGCAGTGTCTCCAGGTAGGCGACCAGGTCCGAGATCTGCTCTTGGCTGAGGTTGAGGTTAGGCATGAAGGATCCGGGCTTGACAGCGGGAGGATTGGCCAGCCACATGGCGATGTTTTCGGGTGTCCTGTCGAGGCTCGCACCGGCGAACACGTTGCGGCTCGCGAAGTGAGTGAGGTTGGGAGCGGGCTGCCCTGTCTGCTCGTTGACCCCCGAAATGACGTGACACTGCGTGCACCCTGCCGAGAGGAACGTATCGAGTCCTGCCTGGGCCTGGCTCTCAGGGCCAGGCTGGGCGGCAGGAAGGAGCTGCCCGGCCACCCAGTCCGCGAACTCGCCCTCGGTGAGCACCAGCACCCTCGCCCGCATGAGCGAGTGGCTGAGTCCGCAGAACTCGCCGCATTGGCCCCAGTACTCGCCTGGCTCGTCAGCCTGCAGGAGCAGGCTCGTCACCTGGCCGGGGACCGCATACCGCTTTCCGTTGAGCCGGGGCACCCAGAAGTTGTGGATGACGTCTTCGGACGTCAAGGCCAAGGCCACCTCGGTGTCGACGGGGATGACGAGGACGTTGGCGGTGGTCACGCCCGAGTCCGGGTAGCGATACTCGAACCACCACTGGTGCCCTATCACCTCCACGACCATCTCCGCACCTGAGTCGTCCGTGAGGTCGAAGATGGTCGTGATGGTTGGCACTGCCAGGGCTACGAGGATGGCAATGGGGATCGCCGTCCAGGCCACCTCCAGTTTGCTGTTGCCGTGCACCTGCTTGGGGTCCTGGCGGCCCTTCCGGTCCCGAAAGAAGATGACGGCGACGAGAATTCCTCCCTCGACCAGGACGAAGATGGCAGCCGCGACGAAGAAGGTGAGCCAGAAGAGGTCGTCGATGCGCTGCGCGATGGGACCTGCGGGATCC
>CAZKJJ010000554.1:0-1989 GCA_964553055.1 uncultured Acidimicrobiia bacterium | reverse complement strand
CGACCAGGCGCGGGCGGCGAACAACATCGGCTCCATCACCTTTCGCGTCGGTAGTGATCTCCGTGAGGGGCGAGAATGGTTGACCAGGGCAGTGGACCTCCTCGAAGAAGCCGAAATGCCAGGCTTGGCCTTGGATGGGCTGGCGGAGTTGGCGTGGATCGACGAAATGGGCGGTGACTGGGACAACGCCGAGCAGGCGGCGCGGTTGCTGCTGGCCGATCAGTCCGCTGGGGCGCACGTAGCTATCGCGGCGGCCGTTCTCAGCCGCGTCCTCACCAGACGAGGCCACCCGGACGCAAAGAAAGCCGTCACAGACGCCTGGGTGTGGGCACGACGACTCGGAGAACCCCAACACCTGGGTCCCTCCGGGGCGGCAGTCATCGAGCTCACCTGGCTGGGGACCACCGTCGAGAGGAGACTCATCGATGAGAGCGTCAGCTTCTACAGACGTCACCTCGGGGCTGACGGCGTTATCGATCGGGCCATGATTCAAGAATTGAGTGCCCTGGCGTTCTGGCTCTCAGTGATCGGTGAGATCGACGAGGTGCCCGAAACTGCACTGGAACCGTTCGTGTTGCTCGACCGGGGCGAATGGAGGAGGGCCGCGGCTTACTGGGATGCTCGGGACATCCCCTATGAGAATGCGTTGTCTCTCAGCTACGGAGACACCGACGCCAAATTGGAAGCGCTGACGATCCTCGACCAGCTGGGAGCCGTTCCCCTCGCCAAGAGGATACGACAGCAGATGCGGGCGGAAGGAGTCGAACACTTGCCCCGAGGGCCACGCCGGGCGACACAGCAGAGCCCGCTGGGGTTGACACCACGACAGACCGAAGTCCTCGAACTACTCGCAGAAGATCTGACCAACGCTCAAATCGCAGAACACCTCTACCTGTCGTCGCGGACCGTCGAACACCATGTATCAGCGATCCTCAACAAGCTCGGAGCCGGCGACCGAAAAGACGCCGTGGCCAAGGCACGCGCCGCACCAACTGAGTAGGGCGCCTCCGACGGTGATGACCCGGACGGTGGCGTCGGCCCACCGGGAGCCGACTTGGATCAGTTTCTTCTTGTATCCGACGTCGCCGCTGGCGGTCACCCGTCAGAGGATGGAGTGGTGTGGGTAGTGGGGGTGCGGAAGCTACAGGGGGGGACGCTCAGGCAGCTGGTTGCTTGAAGGTGTACCTTCCACGCTGCGCAAAGAGGGAGTCCACGGTATGGCAGAGCATCCCAATGTGGTGGTGTATCGGGGGGTCCATGAGCGGATCCAGCAGGGAGACTTCGAGGCTGTCTTCGAAGCTCTCGACGATGAGGTCATCTGGCACCAGATCGGCGCCGAGACCCTTCATGGGAAGGAGGCGGTTCGGGAGAGCATGTCGGCAATGGAGGAGTTGGGAGCCGATGCTTTTGACCTGGTTATCCATGATGTGGTGGGCAACGATGAACACGTGGTCGGGCTGGTCGAGACCACGCTCAGAATGGGTGATCGTGCTTTCACCTATCGCACCGCCGAAATCGCCCATATGAAGGGTGGCAAGGTGACAGAGCGGTGGGCCTTCTCCGACGACACACAGAGGATTATCGAGTTCTTCGGCTCGATGGGTGGTGAGTAACAAGACCCGAGCTACACCTCATTTGACGGCGTGACACTTCTGGCTCGAATCGAGGCTGAGTTCCGCTCAGCACCGGCCCCAAGGAAGCAGCGGCGAACCGCATGGAATCACAGTGAGCAACGGCCCTCAACTCCGCATGGCGCCGCTGATGGATGACGCAGCTTCGATAGCTTCATCTACGTTGGGCTGCGGTTCAGTAGTGCCCGCAGGGCTTGAATGTCGGCCACGTCATGAGCACGTGGCTTCTCTCCAAGGTGTTCTTCCCAACCCTCCTTCGCATCCAGCAGAGCAGGGGCCGAGACCGCTCTGAGGGTGGTTGTAGCCATGGTCACCCCCTCATCGGGGAAGGAATTCTCAGGCGACGGCGCTCACCGCC
>CAZKJJ010000553.1:0-1989 GCA_964553055.1 uncultured Acidimicrobiia bacterium | reverse complement strand
GAGCTGAACCGGTCGGGAGACAAGCGCGTCCTCAAGACGTGGAGCAGGCGGTCCACGATCATCCCAGAGATGGTCGGGCACACCCTCGCCGTCCACGATGGCAGGAAGCACGTTCCGATCTACATCACGGAGTCGATGGTTGGACACAAGCTCGGGGAGTTCGCTCCTACCAGGACGTTTCGGGGCCACGCAGGCGAGCGATCAGCGAGGAAGCGATGAGAGTCCAAGCGCGATCCCGGTTCGTGAGGTACTCGCCCTACAAAGTCCGCAGGGTGCTCGACCTGATCCGCGGCCTGCCTGTCACCGAGGCGCGGGATGTGCTCCATTTCACCCAGCGGCGGGCTGCCGAGCCCATCGCCAAGGCGCTGGATTCGGCCGTTGCCAACGCCCAACACAACCGTGCGCTCGATCCTGAGGAGTTGTTCGTGACCGAGGCGTACGCTGACGAGGGCCCGACCCTGAAGAGATATCGCCCCAGGGCCCGAGGTAGGGCCACCCCGATTCTGAAGCGGACGAGCCACATCACGATCGTGGTGGGCGACGACGAGGAGGTTGGCTGATGGGACAGAAGACGCACCCGTACGCCTTCAGGATCGGCGTCGTCAACGACTGGAAGTCCCGCTGGTACAGCGACAAGGACTACACCGACCTCGTCAACGAGGACTGGCAGATAAGGGAGCACCTGCTGGGTGAGCTGACGAGAGGCGCGATCTCTCGGATCGACATCGAGAGAACCCGGGACAAGGTCCAGGTTGATGTCCATACTGCTCGTCCAGGCGTTGTCATTGGAAGGAAGGGCTCGGAGGCTGAGCGGCTCCGAAGCGAGCTCGAGGTGCTGACGTCCAGGCGTGTCAAGCTCAACGTGATCGAGGTCAAGGATCCCGAGATCGACGCTCAGATCCTCGCCCAGGGCATCGCAGACCAGATTCAGAACAGGGTTGCGTTCCGGAGGGCCATGAAACGCGCGGTCACCACGGCGATGAAGGCAGGTGCCCAGGGCATCAGGGTGGAGGCCAACGGCCGTCTGGGCGGGTCGGACATGGGGCGACGTGAGTGGTACCGAGAAGGCAGAGTTCCACTCCACACGATCAGGGCGGATGTCGACTTCGGGACTGCCACCGCCAGGACGACCGTGGGGGCGATTGGCATCAAGGTGTGGGTCTACAACGGGGACATCATCCCGACCCTCAAGACGACACAAGAGAAGATCGCAGCGGAGGCGGCCCTCGCGACAGGAGGGCCCAGCGAACGCCGCCGGATCGCCTCCGCGAAGGCAAGAGCTGAGATGGCAACCGGTGCCAAAGCCGAGCCGAGGCTGATCGAGGCCGGGGGAGGCAGGCGTCTCATCGAGGCCGGGGGAGGCAGGCGCATACTGCCTGAGCAGGCGTTGTCCGAGTACACGGAAGAACGTCATTCGGCCGAGGAGCCCTCGAAAGACGACCAGGCTCAGAAGGAGGAGATCTCCGCCTCGGAGGACCAGGCAGGCGGGCAGTCAGGGGTCGCGCCGGTCGAAACGGGAGAACCCCAGGACTCGTCAGCGAGCCAGGAGGCTCCCGAAGCCGGTGAGAGCTCGGTGTCTGCCGATCAGAGCGCAGACCCGGATGTAGCAGGTGAGAGCACCGGGTCTGCCGATCAGAGCGTATCCCCGGATGACGCCGGGGAGAGCACCGGGCCTGCCGATGACGGACCACCGGAGCCGGCCACGGCTCCGTCGGACCCTCCTCCAGCCGATGAGCAGGAGACCTGATCATGCTGATGCCGAGACGCGAGCGGTATCGCAAGTCGCACCGCGGCAGACGCACCGGGATGGCAAAGGGCGGCACCAGGGTCTCCTTCGGGGATTACGGCCTGCAGGCGCTAACCTCCGGCTGGATCACGGGACGCCAGATCGAATCGGCCCGCATCGCGATCACACGGGCGGTTCGACGGGGCGGGAAGGTCTGGATCACGATCTTCCCCGACAAGCCCGTCTCTGCCAAGCCGGCTGAG
>CAZKJJ010000552.1:0-1993 GCA_964553055.1 uncultured Acidimicrobiia bacterium | reverse complement strand
GCGGTTGGTGATCAGCTTTCAAGTCGGATGCTTAGAGGGTCGATCAGTCAGTCAGAAATGTCGGACGAGATTCGTACGATGAATCTGTGCCACGAATCAGCGAGTTCTATGGAATCAGCGTCGAGGCGTATCTCCTACGACGTGCCGCTCTCGCCCGGGCACGAAGCTAACGCGAAGTGCTCGACGCTGTCACCGTGGCACGCTCCTCCGGCATCTCCTGGAACCAGATCGGGGAAATCCTCGGAACGTCGGCTCAAGCAGCGCAACAGCGACACGGAGCCGTCATCGAACAGACCTGAGCTCACCCCGGAATTGGTGCGGTTGGAGCGGAGAAACCGGTGGTTATTGGGGATTTCGAGGGTCGGCGCTGGCGGCGTCAAACCTGATCAAACGTCGGATTCCGCCGCGGGCCGGAGGAAGTAAGTCAGCCAGAGTCACCGCCTCAATACGCCTGTAAGGCCCACGATCTGCAAGACGACACCCTTTGTCACCACAAAGGCTCCTTCGCCCTATGCCGGCCCCGCCAGCAGCTCCTTGACCGTGGTCTCCAACGGCCGCGCCGACCCGCGCGCGTAGGCGGCGGTGTACGTGTCTGCGTCCATCTCGGCTTCGAGTTCGGCGAGGAGTCCGGTGGCGATATCCCTCATGGAGTCAGTGTCGTAGATCATCGTCCGTCCGCTGGTCGGGTCGGCGATGACGCTGGCCAGCATGGCCACCGCCTCTTCCCTCTTCCCCATCCGGGATCGGATCCGGGCGATTGCGGCCACCATCCCTGCCATCTCCAAGGCCATCCCGGTCTCCTCGGACATGGCCAGGCTCTCCATGAAGGCCTTCTCCGCCTCTTCCAGGTCGCCGATCGTGAGATGGGCCTCGCCGAGCTGTTGCAGACCGATCTGGATCATCCGCCGGAATCCGATCTGCCTGGCGTTGGCCACCACTTCCTCGAGGATCTCGATGGCCTCCGCCGGCCTCTGGTCCCTGTTGGCGAGCACCGCCTTGGTCGCCAGGTTCATCGACAGCTTCCGATATTCGCCCCGGGCGACAAGGACCCGCTCCCCCTCGGCGATGAGCCGTGCCGCAGTCTCGAGGTCACCCATGAAGATGTGGGATCCGGCCAGGTAGGTCTTGTTCTCGGCGGCCAGCCACTCGTCGCCCGCCTTCTCGGCACGTTGAACCGCCTCGGCGCTGATGTCGTGGAGTGCCTCGGACTGTCCCGTGTACATCAAGGCGATGCACTGATACTGGACCGCCATCACATAGGCGACCAGGTCGTGGAGGTCGGAGAGGATGGCCACTGCCTCGGCTGCTTGAGGCAGCGCCTCCAGAGGCCGCCCAAGAATGGCGGTGAACCAGGCGACAACCCCGCTGGAGGCGGCCCAGGTGATCCGGACCGCCTCATCCGAGCTATCGAGGTTTAACGCGTCCACGGCCTCGCCGAACAAGCTGACCGCTGCCTGATGCCACCCTCTGATGTCGTGAAGGAACCAGAAGGCAAACACGAACTGACGAGCCTGGGCTCCGTCGCCGCGTGCCAACGACTGTCGCCAGGCGGCGCGCATGTTGTCGAGGTCCTCCTCCATGATTCGCAGCGATTGCTTCTGATCGCTGACTCCCAGCAGTTGTTCGGCGTGGGCGGCCCGGTCGGCGAAGTAGGAGGCGTGGGCGTCCTTGGCCCGGTCCCAGGCATCAGTGTCGTCGCGCAGAGCAGCTTCCGCGTACTGGCGCAGCAGCTCGTGGACCGCGTACCGGCCGGACTCCCGGTCCGAGACCACCAGCGATTTGCTCACCAGGGCGGCCAGGTTGCGCAGGGACGCTCCAGCGACTGCCTCCGCCGCCTCTCTGGTGAACCCGCCGCGGAACACCGACAGGGCGGCGAAGATTCGCTGTTCCTCTGCGCTGAGCATCGACCACGAGTAGTCGAACACGGCTCGAATGGTGCGGTGACGGTCGGGGATGCCGCCCTTCTCGCTCTCCAGGAAGTCGAGGCTCCTGG
>CAZKJJ010000551.1:0-1993 GCA_964553055.1 uncultured Acidimicrobiia bacterium | reverse complement strand
GGACTCATAGCCGACCGCCTCGAACAGCCCGTACTCGGTCGGAAGCCTGGCCGCGCTGAGCCGCTGCACCAGCTTCTCCGTTCTCGACCGGTACCTGATCAGGTCTGCGATCGAGATGATCGGCAGGTCGTGCGCCTCAGCGAAGTCGTACAGGGCCTCCCCCCGCGTCATCGTGCCGTCGTCGTTGACGAGCTCACAGAGGACCCCTGCCGGGTACAGGCTCGCCAGCATGGCGAGGTCGACAGCTGCCTCGGTGTGACCAGCCCGCCTCAGCACGCCACCGGGTGCGTAGCGAAGCGGGAAGATGTGACCAGGTCGCGAAAGGTCCTCGGGACGGGTCGTGGAATCGACGACCGCCCGGATGGTGGCAGCTCTGTCTGCCGCCGAGATCCCCGTCGTGGTTCGGCCCTTGGCATCGACAGACACGGTGAACGCAGTGTGATGCAGTGCCGTGTTGTCGGTCACCATGAGGGGAAGGCGAAGCTCGTCGAGGCGCTCACCGATGATGGGTAGGCAGATGAGCCCGCTCGTGTGCCGCACCATGAACGCGATCGCCTCCTCTGTGACCTTCTCGGCCGCCATGATCAGGTCGCCTTCGTTCTCCCTGTCTGCGTCGTCGACGACGAGCACGAAGCCCCCCCTGGCCATGGCTGCAACCGCGTCTGGGATCGGAGCGAGCTTCATGGGCCTGCCCCGAGCATCTGCTCGACGTACTTGCCCATGATGTCCACCTCCAGGTTCACGAGATCACTCACCCCGAGGCTTCCCAGGTTCGTCACTGCCAAGGTCTTGGGGATCAGCGCCACGGAGAACGTGTCCCGCTCCCTCTTCGACACGGTGAGGCTGACGCCGTTCACGGCAACCGAGCCCTTCTCGACGATGTAGCGGCCGAGGCCCGAGGGTGCTTCAACGACCAGCGTGGCGTCACCTCGTTCGACAGACACATCCACGACCGTGCCGACCCCGTCCACGTGGCCCTGCACGATGTGGCCACCGAGCCTGGCTCCGGCCTGCAGAGGGAGCTCGAGATTGACGCGGTGGTCCGGCTCCACGGACCCCAAGGTGGTTCGGGCCACCGTCTCGGACACCATCTCCACATCGAAGGTGCTTCGCCCTGCTCTCGTAGCCGTCAGACACACGCCGTCCACGGCTACCGAGTCGCCCTCTGACAGGCTCGCAGCCGTCGCGGGCGCCCGGATCGTTGCCAGGGTGACCCCGTCGTACCGCTCGATGCCCTCGATGATCCCGAGCTCGCCGACCAGTCCCGTGAACATCACGCTTCCCCGGGAGCAGCGTCAACGCGGAGATCGCCTCCGATGGGGCTGGCGGACGTGATCCGCCATGGGCGGGAGTGCTCGAGCGAGTCGAACGGCCCAGAGAACAGCGGGATTCCCACACCGCCTGCGATCCTTCCCGCGTAGTAGAGGACCATCCGGTCGACCAGGCCTGCGCTGAGCAACGCCGAGTGCAGTCTGCTCCCACCCTCCATGAGGAGTGCCAACAGTCCGCGTTCGCCGAGAACACGGAGCGCCGCTCCCAGATCGACGAGACCGTCCGCCCCGGGAACGACGACCACCTCGACAGGGGTTTCGGAAAGCGGCCGGGGTGAGATCACGATCACCTCCGATCGGTCGAACAGGACAGGGCGCTCCGGGAGCGGCTCCCGGCCGGCGATGACCACGGCGACCGGTTGAGCGCCTCGGTGTTGTCTCAGACGGACGGTGAGGCGGGGATCGTCGCTCCGGAGGGTCCCCGCTCCTATCACGACGGCGTCGGACGCCGCCCTCAGCCGGTGGCCGTCCTGGCGCGCTTCGGGTCCCGTGATCCATCGGGATGAGCCGTTGCGTGCCGCCACTTGACCATCCAGTGTCAGCGCAGCCTTCAACGTGACCATGGGCCTCCCCGTCCTCCTGTGATGGAAGTACGCAGGGTCTGCAGCTTCGATGTCGCCTCCGAGCACCCCGACGGTGTCGAGGAGTCCAGCCCGCTCCAG
>CAZKJJ010000550.1:0-1994 GCA_964553055.1 uncultured Acidimicrobiia bacterium | reverse complement strand
ACGCCAAGTCGCTCATGTTGTATTGGACCAGATGCTCATACACCTCCGAGGTTCCTTCCGCGTCAGCTGTGAGAGAGTGCTCGCCGGCCAGATTCTCGGCAATGTCAGAGTCGGTCACTTGAACAAAGACTCGAGTCTTCGGGCCCCGATGAAGGCGGTGTGTCGGATCGAACCCCTCGACCACCAACTCATGGAGGTTGCCAGGATCCGGCTCGACTCCTATGGACGTGACCTCGCCCACGGTCACCACAGTCAACTCGCCTGATCCTTGGAGGGCCACCTCGATCTTTGACCCCATCTGAATGGTTCCCGAATCGAAGAGCTCGAAGTCGGGGTCTGAGAAGCGGATCATGAAGAAGTCTGGGAGTTGGACGGACTCCTCGACTCGTACGGACACGATCTTCGAATGCCACTCTGCGTCGAGGTTGGTGCCGTCGACGGACACCGAGTATGCCGCCATCGAGAGATCAGTAGCCACGACGCACCGCCCCTCTGGCTGGGATTATCAGAACCCGCCCTGGCTGGAGGTCGAGCGGGTTGTCCACCGCGTTGGCTTCGGCGATCAATAGCCACTTGGTTGGATCCGCGAAGTATTTCCAGGCGATGCGATCCAGGGTCTCTCCCGCCGTCACGTGGTGGATACGACCCGGATATGGCGTATGCGATGTCGGATTCTGCAGGGGCAGCTGGGAGTCGTCCTGAAACTGCTTGAACTTCACGTCCGCAGTGGCCCTCAGCGGAGTCCCATCGGACTTGAAGTAGGTGTACTTTATGGTTGCCTTCTCCAGGACCACCTTTTGGGACTTCCATGCGCCCCATTGGAACTGGACCCAGGGTGGCCTGGTTCGTCCCCGGGATTCGTCCGACCCTTTCACGTCGCTGTTCATCTCCATGAACTTGAGCAGCATGTCCGTCTCTTTGGTGACCGATCGGTCCTCTCTCGTCGTGTCGAAGAAGAGCTTCATGCTGAGCGTCGCCGATGCACCAGTCTTGAACTGCAGGTCGGGAGCATTCTTTCCTTCCGACTCCGACTCCCATTTCGTGCTCTTCATGACGGTCAGCTCAGAAGGGTTGAACAGGCACCTGAGCGCAGGGCCGACCTCGGGCACGATCTGAGCCTTGGCGGGAGTGGCCGCGTTGTCGGGAGGCGGCGGTGAAGTAGGGAGCATCAGAACCTACCTCTGTACCGGCCGCCGCGACGTTCGACTTCCACGAGCATTCGATCCGTCATTCGCTCGATGAGCTCATCTATCTCGATGCCCGGGGACGATTCCTCCTCGCCGGCCGGCTCGTCGCCGGCAGGTGAATCCCCACCTGGTTCGGTTTGGGGAGCAGCTGCGATCACAGAACCCGCTTTTTCGGCGGCCGCCTCCTCCGCGTCCCGTTTTGGATCGTCCAAGAATCTCGGCTCCTTGGATCGGGCCGCAACGTGCACCAGTTCGTGGGACACCACCGACATCGTCTTCCGATCGGGGATCGGTGGACTGCCGAGGAACACTGTTGATCCAAAGGTGGCCGCCTCCTTGCCGGTTTCCTTGAGTAACTCTGAGGTTCTCGAACCCGCCGAAACCCTGGGCAGCGGGCCTCCAGCGGTCAGCTGCGAGATCACGTGGGAAAACGCGGTCGGGAAGGGACGGGCCGGATCGGCAAGACCCCTCGAGACGGACTCGGCAAAGCCTGTCCTCGAAGCGCCGGGGCTGACATCGACGCTTCTGGCGTTGAGCCGGTTGGCACCAGAAGGGACTGTTGGTTCGGCAGCCAGCCGCTCAACAGCTTGGCGACGGGCGGTTCGCGAAACCGCCGAGGCAGAGCCCCACCTACGTGCGGGGCTCGCTTCAGTCACATTGCCCGCCTCGCCGGTGACCATATCTGATTCGATGCTCAAGCTGGCCCTTGTCGGTTTGGGTGATGGGAGGATTGGACGAACGACGGAGAGCGCGGCGTCCAGCCCCGGCGCCGGCAGCGAGACGGACCCCACGAACGCGGAGGCGTAT
>CAZKJJ010000549.1:0-1994 GCA_964553055.1 uncultured Acidimicrobiia bacterium | reverse complement strand
TCAGGCGTAGAGCGACGGTCAGACGTATTGGTGCCGGGGGCGGGGTTCGAACCCGAGCCCCAATTAGTAAGGCTAGGGATTCACGGGGAATCACGGGGACCGGCGGGTCCGAAGGTGCCCCCCAAAAACCTCGACGATCCGAGGGGTCGGTGCACGAGGCTGACCACGTCAGCCAGTCAGCAAACCTGCACTGCCCAGAGTGCTGCGAGATCCTGAGTGAGGGCGACCGATGCAGGTCGTGTGGAGTCGCCCTGGCCTCCGCACGTGACTTCCCTCACGGCCGGTAGAATGTAACAGTACGCTGCGAGTCGGCGAATCGCGGGCCTACCCGAGAGCCGGCAGTTGTGCAGAACGCCGCGAACTTCCGGAGCGTGCGCTGCGTGCTATGTTCTTCTTCATGAACATCAGAGGTGCCCAGAAGGGGGAGGGACCTCGGAAGACGCGGGGGCTTCCGCTGGCTCAGGCCAGAATGTACCCCTGCAGGGCGGTGTTGAGGTGGTCACAATGACCATCGCGGCACAGCAACTGCGTGAGCAATCAGGGGTCTACCGTCGCATCGTCCCGGTCCTCGAAGAGGTCCCTGAGGAGCCCAGCGACCAGTCGGCCCCCTCCGAGATGCGCCGGACGATGGCGTACATTTTTGAGGAGTGTGTCGTGCCGATTATCTCCGGGCCTGTGGAAGGGTCGGATGAGGCGCTGGCGGAACTCTGGCCACAATTTGTGGAGGCGCATGATGCGTTCCGGTTCCTTGCGGAACAGGCGCGAGCGGCTGGACGCCTGCCCTCGGGGCTGAGACGAGAGGACGTGCTGCCGAAGTACGCCCGCCTAAACGGCGGTCCCCAGGAGGAGGCCTCGGTAGCGATCGCCTGCCGTATTTTCGACAACGGCTCGCACGTCGTCCGGGACTTCAAGAAGAAGAGGCTCCTTCGCCCCGAGGACCGAGAGCAAGATCGAGAATTGGCCTTCGATTACACATTCTACAGCCACCTGTTCTCTTTTTGTGCCTACGGGCTCATTGCCTCCGACGCTGTGACCGATCCGGAGATGGTCAGTCACCTGACAGCAATTGCGCGACACTCGGCGCAGGAACGCTACATCGCCGCGATGGCTGCGAGGGACTTGCGCACCGAGCAAAGTGAGGGCGCCGACCTCTTCGCTGGGATAGAGCCTCTCAGCGATGGAGAGTTGGAGCTCGCGGACTGCGATCTGGAACCCACAGGGTGAACCCTCGCCGCCCCACGTTTGGCGTGAACAAGTCGCGACTGACTGGACTGCAACGGCGGATGATAGTCCAGTGCGATGTTCCCGAGCCACATACGGAGGGCGACGAGTTGTTCAAGCATCGCCCGTGTGTTGTGCTTTCCGAGCGATTTGTGAACGACTCAGGTCTGATCATGGGCGCCCCGATCACAACCAGTGAGAGCGATCTGACTCGTGGGCCCCATCCTGTCTTCCTGAGCGAAGGGGACCTGCAGTGGATGGACCTTCATACCACGAAGGACCGGTACGTCCTGATCCACCAGATGCGTTGCTTGGCGCACAAACGAATCACAAGCAAAGGGCCGGTCGGAATGTTGAGCGCAAACGGATGGCGTCGCCTTCGGTCTGAGATCGAGGCGATGTTGCTGTAGAAGCGGCAGCCGACAGGGGCCGGGGCTTCCGACACACTGAACCCCTGACGCGTAGAAGGGTGTCCCAGGTCCGGCGTAGCCTCGTCGGATGCGCAAGCCCATCACCATCGACCTCAAGCACCTGGAGCAGATCCTCGACGAGTGGGTCGACCCCGACGACCGCGCTGGCATCGTCCAGAGCGTCCTCGACGTCGCCAACGCCCCTCGGGTGGACGACATCTCCCGCGCCTGGGCCAGGCGGATGCTGGCAGGTCGGCGACGCCCTCTCCGGCCGGTCAGCGACGCACCCGGCGAAGTGGTTGGCACCATCGCTCCGGCAAAGCAGCGGGTCTCCGAGGATGCGCTGTGGGTCGCCGAGATGCT
>CAZKJJ010000548.1:0-2000 GCA_964553055.1 uncultured Acidimicrobiia bacterium | reverse complement strand
ATGGCAGCGTTCGGCTCGCTTCCCTACCTGTTCACCAAATCTATTTCCAACGTGACCAGCGCCTTCTTCGAGACGGCTGCCGGCTTCACGACGACCGGTGCCTCGGTGGTGCCTCAGCCTGAGCTGCTCTCCCACGGGATCCTGATCTGGCGCTCGATGACCCAATGGATGGGTGGCATGGGCGTGCTGGTTCTCGCGGTGGCGGTCCTCCCCCTGCTCGGCGTGGGAGGCGTCCAGCTGGCCAAGGCGGAGTCGCCCGGCCACCAACCCGACCGCCTCACGCCCCGGTTTCGTGAGACCGCCAGGCGGCTGTGGCTCCTGTACCTGGGGTTCACGGTGGCAGAGGTCGTGCTGCTCACCATCGGCGACATGACGCCCTTCGAGGCCATCAACCACGCCATGACCACGATGTCCACCGGCGGGTTCAGTACCAGCTCGGGATCGCTCGGCGCCTTCTCCCCCTATGTGCAGTGGGTCGTGATCGCCTTCATGTTCATCGCAGGCGCCTCATTCACCCTGCACTTCCGTGCCCTCCGCAAGCCAGTCGAGTACGTGCGCTCGACCGAGTTCAGGCTCTACGGCGCCATCGTCCTGGCGGCCTCGGCCATCATCGTCGTTGGCACCTGGTCCTCCGGAGCCGCCTCGACCGTCGTCCGCGAAGGGGCTTTCACGGCCGCGTCGATCGTGACGACGACGGGGTATGCGACCGCCGACTTCGGCCAGTGGGTGTCCGGCCTCCAGATCTTCATCGTGGGACTGATGTTCCTGGGGGGCATGACGGGCTCGACGGGAGGGGCTGTCAAGACGTTCAGGATCGGCGTGCTGACCAAGGCAGCCTCGACGGAATTACGCAGGTACATCCACCCCAGGGCCGTTTTCGTCGTCCGGTTCGGTCCCACCACCATCACGGATGCCATCGTCGAGAGCGTCCAGTCGTTCTTCCTCTTCTACATGTTCCTGTTCATGACAGGGACCTTCCTGCTCGGTTTCATCGAGTCCAGCATGGGCGTAGGTCTGGACCTGGTCACGTCTGCCAGCTCGGTGGCGTCCGCCTTGGGGAACATCGGTCCTGGACTCGGCGCGGTCGGACCGACCGAGAGCTATGTGGGGATTCCCTGGCCAGGGAAGTGGCTGCTCAGCTTCCTGATGATCGCGGGGAGGATCGAGATCTTCCCAGTTCTGCTGTTGTTCACCAGGGAGCTCTGGAAACGGTGAGGGACCGGTGGCTCTGGAGGCTCGAGCTACCGCGTTCTGGTCGTCCTCCGCGGTCTAGTCGTCCTCCTCGAAGTGGAAGACGAGGTCGCCTATCTGCACCATGTCTCCCTTGCTGGCTCCCGCCTCCCTGAGCGCGGCGTCGACCCCTGCCGTGGTGAGCCTCCTGGACGCCTCCCGGGCGGCAGAAGGATCTGTGAGGTCTGAGAGCCGCACTGCGCGTTCGGCGGCTCTGCCCGAGACCACCCACCGGTCGTGGGCTCTCGTGACCGACAAGCCCTCTCCGACCGGCCTGTGCAGGACGAACCCTGGCCGCTCCGGTGCCAGCCGCTCTGCCTCGTCGACTTCCTGTGCCACCGCACCGAGGAGCTCAGGCAGGCCGTCGCCCCGCACCGCCGAGATGTAGTGCACAGGCAGGTCGAGACCCGAGGGCCCAGGCGAGACGGCGTCGATCTTGTTCACGGCCACCACCCTCCTCCGGAGTGCCAGGTCCTTCGAGTAGCGCTCGAGCTCTCCGACGAGGATGCGGTACTGCTGTTCGACCGCCTCCTGGCGGGTCGGGTCCAACAACACGACGAGCACTCTGGCCCGCTCCGTGTGCCGTAGGAACTCCCTCCCCAACCCCTTGCCCTCGGCTGCGCCTTCGATCAGCCCAGGGATGTCTGCCAGCACCAGCTCGCGGTCAGACATGGCGACCACTCCCAGGTGCGGGTGCAATGTCGTGAAGGGGTAGTCGGCGATCTTGGGCTTGGCAGCAGACACCGCCGAGATGAGCGTGCCCTTGCCAG
>CAZKJJ010000547.1:0-2003 GCA_964553055.1 uncultured Acidimicrobiia bacterium | reverse complement strand
AGAGCCTACCAAGATCGAGCTTCCGCTGACGCAATACGACGATCTCAGCTTCGGGCAAGGCTTTGAAATCCGCTGTTTTGTTTCTCGCAAGCAAACCGACAAAGAGAGAGGTCATGCGGCTTGGCACAAGTCCCAAATCCTTCTCGAGCGGACGTTCGTGGCGAAGGCGTCCGCTGACGAGGCCCTGTTCGATATCAATTGGTATGACTTCAAGTCCGTGGAGGACCGCGAGGGCGTGCTTTATTACGTCCGCTGGAAGAGCGGGGACGTGTCGACCGTCCCCGACATTGAGACCTTCGAAGTCGCGTTCAACGATCGCTACCGCGACCAGTTCCGGCGTCTGGAGAACAACCGACAATTCGGCCACTTTTCGATCCGGCTCATCGCGCAAGACATCGTGTCCGAGCTGATCACGACTTGTCTGAAAAATGCGATCCTCGATCAGGAGCCTGCAGAGGGCTCTCTGCACGAGAAGGTCAAGTTGCTCTTGGAGGAAAAAGAGGTCGATTTCGACGATTGGGCGCGCCAAGCGAGATCGGCCGATCCGAGCGCACTTCCTCAAGTGCAGGACGAGGTGACCCGCTTTACTCAACGTCTCTACCGCGTAGGTTCGGAAATTGGTGCGATGAAATTCGGAGGGTTCAGAGGACAATGAGACTGCCTACTATCACGAACGACACGGCGACGGCTGTATGGAACGCCATGAACGAGTCTGGCGAGTTCGACCCAAGCAGTGTCAGCGTCGAGTATCGTGGCGACGACGCGGAGGAGCCGCTGAACAACATGGACGTCGAGGACTTGATGGACGCGCTCGATGCGGTGAGGGCCAAATACGCCGGCAAGTTTGCTAACGGCCAGCCGCGCGCCTTGGGTGGTCAAGTGGACGTGGACTTAATCGAGCCGGTCCATGCCATCTGCAGCAAGTTCGCCGACGTCGATCAGCTCTCCAACCTCGGATTCTGGCGGTGGATGAGCAACGTCGCAATGGGCGGATACTTCTGGAACTTCATCGCTTGGCGATACGAGAAAAAAGAGCAGGTCAACTGGGGGATCACATCGCCTAGGAACGCCGTAGAAGTGTTGCTCTACCGCTCTTGGCTTCGCGGGCACAAGATGTTCGACCAGAACTTAGACGACCCCTACGAGTATGCGAAACGCGGTACCAGCGACGTCTGGCGATCGCATATTCTCCGACAAGACTTTGGCAAGGATGCCAACTTCGTAAGGGCGTTCTTGGACTCCTGTTGGGACAGGCAGGGAAACAGGATCCTGAGCGACACGAAGATCCGACAACAGCTCATACCCGCGTTGCGGTCCTGGAACTCTAACGCTACCTATTCGCATCTGACCTACAAAGAGTGTATGTCACTGATCGAAGAACGAGCCGAGGCGGAAATCTGAATGCAGGCAACACAACTCCAGCTGACCAAGAACGAGTTCAAGCAAGTGTTTTTGTTCGAGGATGGCCGGGGTCGGGTTGCACGACGGGTCGAGGCCTTTGGCCAAGAGTTTGCCAGCTCGGTACAGAACTCAAGCCATCACGAAGATCCGTCGACCGCATATTTTCATTCGGCACTCGACGCTAGCGAGTTGAATTTTCCTGCCAGCGGCCGGACCGTCAATTACATCGACCTGTTTTGCGGCGGGGGAGGACTTTCCCTTGGCGTGAAGGCGGCTCTCGGGCTCTTGGGAATGAAGTCTCGATTGGCTCTGGCGGCAGATATCGACGAGGTGGCACTCGCGCTCGTGCGTGAACGTTTCAAAGCCTTATGCTCGCGCAACCGAAGCGTCGACGAACTCGTGGAGTATTCGGTTGACCTCTCTGGAGAACACTCTGATTTCGTGCACTACCCGAAAATTCTGGATTCAGAGGTTGCAGCCTACAAGAGCCGTATCGATTTGTTGATTGGTGGGCCTCCGTGCCAGGGCCATTCCAATCTCAACAACAAGACCAGACGTGCCGATCCGCGAAACCTTCTTTATTTCGAGATGCCGGCATTCGC
>CAZKJJ010000546.1:0-2004 GCA_964553055.1 uncultured Acidimicrobiia bacterium | reverse complement strand
GCGAACATCACCAGGGGGGACTGATCGCATGGAATCCCAACCTCACGACGCCCGTGGTTCTAGACGGACAGCACAGGCTGCATGCCTTGCGCCAGGCACTCAACGACCCCACGTTTCCGAACAGCGAGGACCTTCGTTCCGCTCGGATCTCTGTAATTCTTCTAGTACTAGATGACCGGGCAGGCTTTCAAAGCCCAGTCCAACGAACCGTTATGGAATCGTGTCGGAAGATCTTCACCGACCTAAACAAGCACGCAAAGCCCGTTGATCGTGCACGACAATATCTACTCGATGACGAGGATCTAGCAGCTCGTTCCCTTCGCGCCTGCCTCGAACCCTCCGTCACGGGAAGCAACGAAATCGACGCCCCGGCACGCGCAAAGCACGGCGGACAGATCCCCCTGGCACTTGTCGACTGGCGAGGCGAATCTGCTAAGTTCGATGCTGATAGCCGAAGCCTCTATGTTACGACCATCCTCGCTCTTCACCCTGTCATTGAGCATATGCTCTCCCTCCGACGTTTCGATCCGGAGGACTATGATCGCGCTGAAAGCTACATTAGCAGGGCCGCCTCCCGCCTTCTGTCCGGCGGAGAGCGCGATCAATTCCAGGGGCGGCTCGCTGCTCGACTACAGCTAGCTCGCGAAAGAGAAGTACCGTTCAGCTTGACCCCACGGGACGTCTCCGAGCTAGCCGATGGGTTTCAGCAGAGATTCGGCAACCGAATCGCTCGCACCCTCGTCTCGTTGCAGCCCTATTCCGAGATCCTCGACGCGTATCTCGAATCCAACTGGCTGCAGGGCCAACGCGAGCCTTGGTTCTCCTTGGACGACGTGGGACGCCTGAAACTGCAGGAGCAGCTTGAGGTCGGATCCCCGGAAGTCCAGCTGCACGCGATCGCCGAGGAGCACAAGCGCGATCATTTGGCGTTCCAGGTTGTCTTTCAACGAGCCGCTCTCCTAGCGAGCCACGCGACCATCGCCGGAGGCGCGGATGTCGGTGAGTGCTACGGACTCGATGACGACGCTGAAGAAGACGACCGGATCGACGCTTTTTGCCACCGTTGGAACCAGCGCATCGCACCGATTCTTGCCGACGGTGCACGTGTGGACTCTCCGTTAGTGGGAGCTGGACTACGCAGCAGCGGCGATATCGACTTCCGCAAGACACGGGTGGAGTCGATTGCCGGCATGATGTTCTTCGTTTGCGCAAGTCCCTCGGAGAACGATATTCCTCAGATCTTGTCTCGTGGCTTTCCTGAATTCGGGAACGAGTCCAGTGACGATTCGCCTCTCAGCCGCCTCTTCCAGTACCACGCAACACGCTGGAGCCGTTCGTTGCGTGACGTCTTGCGCGATAGACAACACGAAGGAACGAACGGACAAGTAGCTGAGGCGGCGGCTGCTCAACTCAAAGCAGTTCTTGACAATGAGTAGTTCCGGTTTCGCTCTGATGATGCTCTCCGCCGTGGCTGCAGTTGGAGTCGTATTCACCATCGTTGGCCAGTCGGAGACAAAAGCGGCTGAGCTCGGCATTTCTCTCTTGAGTGGCGTCATCGTCGCCGTAGCTATCGTCTATCTAGAGATCTCTCAATCGCAGCGCGAGGCCTCCCGACGGGAACAAGCTGAGCTTGACCGGGTAGCTGCCGAACGAAGCCTGACCGAGCTGCTCCGTCGGGACCGAGAATCGCAACACGCGCTTATGCGCCGGATGCAAGCCCAAACCATACTTGCCGTGTCAGATCATCTCGTCGGCCTGTCTTTCGCCGGCGAGAACCTGTCGGACGTCCGCTTCTCGGGCCGGTCGATCGAAGGGGTCGACTTCTCGCGAAGCGTACTTGAGCGTTGCGACTTCACTAGCGCGACGTTGCGCCGCGTGGACTTCACGGGATCGAAGCTGAGTGGCGCCAACTTCAAGGGCGCAAGACTCACGGAATGCAAATTCCAGAGTGCCCTCATGGAGGGAGTGAACTTTGATGGCTGTGAGTTTGAGGGGGTGGACGCG
>CAZKJJ010000545.1:0-2008 GCA_964553055.1 uncultured Acidimicrobiia bacterium | reverse complement strand
CCAGCCGGCACCCCACCTGGCGCCGCCGTCGCTGGTCCACGCGGTCACTCGACCCAGACCGACTCGCCAGGTGGCGAGTAACGGGTCCCCCAGGTCACCAATCTGTAGCTGGATCTCGGATGTCGGTTTGGCTGATGTGGCCACATACCCGAGGAGGGCAGGGGAGGAGGCCAGGTTGCGCACGGCTGCAGCCGTCGAGGTGACCACCGGGTAGAGCTCACCCTCGTTGACAAAGGATCTGGCGGCGAGACGTGCCTCCTGGACGAAGATCTCAGGAATCTCGTCGAGATCGCGTCCCGGGTAGAAACGCCCGTTCCCCAGCTCGGCCACCTCCTCGAGGGCGGGAATCGCTCCCTCGCCGGTTCCCACGACCGAGATCGTGATGCCCTGGCCGGAGATCTCCTCGACCGTCTCCATGAGGTCCTGGGCGAAGGGCGCCCCGACGAAATCCGCTCCGACCTCCAACTCGGAGGTGAAGCCATCGGTGAAGAGGATGATGTGCTTCAGCTCCTTGTCCGATTGGAGCAACGCAGAGGCAGCCTCCTCCATGGCGGGCACTATGCGTGTCTCCCCAAACGGTCGAAGAGAGGAGACGCCGTCGTCGATGGTTGACCGATCGGGCAGCTCCTGGAGGGGGATCACCCATTTGCTGTTTCCGCTGAAGGCGAGCAGCCCCACCTCGTCCTCGGTCCCCAGCGCCTCGATCGCCCGGACGGCTGCTGCCTTGGATATGTCGGTCTTGTTGACACCGCCCTCGAAGCTGTTGATCCCGGCTTCGTCGCAATGGCAGGCACCCATCGACTCGCTGGTGTCGATGAGGAGCACCTCGGCCACCTCCGCTCTCCGCTTGGTGTCCGGCGGCTCGGCGTCGACAGGAAGCAACGCCTCCAGCGGCGTGGCCAGATAGCCACCGAGGCCGTACGAGCTGGTGCCTCCCACGACGACCATGCCTCTTCCCAAGTCGCGCACGAAGGTGCCCAGTACTGCGACATTCTCGTCACCCAGGTCGCGGGCGCTGACATCGACCAGAACCACAGAACGGTGGACCGACAGCTCCTGGATGCCCGGCATGTCGTCGACATGAGCCCGTTCCACTACCAAGCCCCGGGACATCAGCACCTCCTGGAGGATCCGACCGTCGCCTTCGGTGCCCTCGATGATCATGACGCTCGCCGGGCCCCGAACCTCCACACCAGCACGGTGAGTGTCGTTTTCCTCGACCGCATCTCCCCCGAGACGGACCACAGCGGTCAAATGCTGCAGACCGGGCTCACCCGCCTCCACCGGGAAGGGGACATAGTTCGGTCCCGGTACCAAAGAGACTTGACGCGTGTCCATGACCCCTCGCTCATCGGACAACTCGACGGTCGCCTCTCCCGCGATCGTGGACAGGATCTCGACGTTGACGTCGAAGCCCTCTCCCTCATTGACCGCGGCCGGCACGTCGACGCCGGCGATGGCGGCGTCGGTGACCGGGATACCGGTGATGGTGTGGACATCGACCGGGACTCCCAGTGTCTCCAGACGGTCGATCTCGGCCTGGAGATCACCGGTGTTGGCCCGGCCGTCGGAGATGAGCAGCAGACGCTGCCTGGTCTCTCCGGTGAGCATCGACTCGCCCAGACGCAGGCCCCGGGCGATGTTGGTGGCATCGGTCTCCACTCCCCGCGCTCGGCGATATGGGTTGGTGCCCACGGGTGTCCCCACCCGGGCGTCGGAGCCGAACTCGATCACCGCCCACTCGCTGGTCCCGGCCTCGGTGATGGCCGACTCCACCCATGCCCGGGCCATCTCAGTCGCGGGTTCTCCCATAGAGGCCGAGACATCCACGACGAACACGGTGGTCACCTCGTCAGAGCTTCTGGCGAATATCGGATTGACCAGGGCCATGATGATCAATCCCACGATGAGCCCTCTGACACCCAGGCCGATGCCCCATTGCCTCGGCGGGACCCCCCGAGCCCGGTAACTGAAGTAGAGCTCGACGGCGAGAACCAGGAGTAGGGCA
>CAZKJJ010000544.1:0-2012 GCA_964553055.1 uncultured Acidimicrobiia bacterium | reverse complement strand
CGATCTACCCGGAGAGGCGTCGGCAGAAATTCGGTACAGGAACCCTGGTCGCCTTGGCCGTGGCGGCGATGGAAGTCGACGTCCTGCTGCGTGCGAGATGCGGGACAGCCTCTCCGACAGCGGATCCGAAGGATGCGACCTAGACCGGAGCCGGCACGTGTCACCGGCTGGCGCGGCGTCGCGCAGCAGTGTCCATCCGGCTTCCGCGGGACCTATCGTGGAGGTCAGGGCGACGGGCCTGAGCCCGACCGGAATCGGAGGCACAGATGCCTGAGCAGAGACGTGTCGTCGTCCGCTACTGGACCGTCTGCCGAGGCTGGCTCGGCATCCCATACCCCTGCCGCAAGACCAGGGAGGAGACCCGGTGGTGCTACGAGTTCACGCTGGCCGTGCACCGCTGCTTCGGCTTCTTCGAGCAGTTCAAAGCGTGCGAGAACCGCATCGAGTACCACTACTTGACAGGGTGGTTCGGGGTCACTTGGAAGTGGGCGTTCGTCACCGATCCGTACGAGCGGTGCTTCAAGGACAGGCTCGAAGAGAAAGGGCCCTGCTCGATCAGCGGAGACTTCCCTGACTTCCCGGTCGTGGAGTAGTCGTTCAGCGCTTGACGTCAGAAACCATGAGCGGCGACGCCGGTGAACTGCCGGACCCGCTCGTCCCGCGGGAGATCCGAAAGCGGAACCGCCGAGGGTGCGTCTTACCGCCGCGTGCAGGACGTCCAGGTCTTGCTCCCGAGGCCTCGCGCTCAGCTTGCCAGCAAGCCAACGCCCAGGGTCGCCAGGCTGATTGCCAACACGGCTGCGCCGACGAAGACCAGAACGATCATTCGGTTCGGTTGCGCGCGACCGGCCCCCATAGACGAGAAGAAGAAGCCGCCCGGCATCAGCAGCGCGGATACCGCCACGCCGCTGCGCGCGAGCCAGGCCCAGGCCCCCGTCAGGTCGGTGGCGTCCACGAAGGGCTGGCTGACCAACGCGAGGACCAGGAGCACCCCTGCGTGCGCATGCCCGGCGCGGGCGAACTTCTCCTGGAACGGTGTGACGTTCGCGCGGCTTCGAACGATCTTGAGCAGGTAGAGACCTCCGGTCTCGACGGTCACCAAGGCGAGGAAGAGGATCCCTGCCAGTTGGCGCGAGGCTTCGGAGAGCAGCGGCTCCATGAGGTCTCCTCAATTTTGGGATAGTACAACTCTCTAATTATTAGAGAGCGTGACTATCCGATGTGTCAAGATGTCTGCATGCGTCTTGCCGAACTCTCCGCCCGCAGCGGCCTCTCGACCGCGACGATCAAGTACTACGTGCGTGTCGGGCTGTTACCGCCCGGGAGGACGCAGAGCAGCACCTGGGCCACCTACGACGAGAGCCACCTGCGACGACTCCGGTTGGTCAGGGCACTGACGGACGTGGGCGGCCTGTCGCTGGAGGAGGTGCGGCGGGTGGTGGACGCCGTGGATGCGTCCAGCTCGAACCACGAGGCCCGTGGCGCCGCGCAGTGGTTCCTCTCCCCGCCCCTGACCCAGGAACCCTCAGCCGGCTCCCTCAAACGAGTGGAGGAGCTGCTCCGCCGTCAGAACTGGAAGCTCGCCGCCGAAAGCCCGCACCGCCGCAGCCTCGCGGTCGCCCTCGACACGCTCGACGCGCTCGGCTTCGCCGCGCCCGACGAGATCCTCGACACCTATGCCCGCGCACTGGAGCCCGTGGCAAAGGTCGAGGTCGCTCGAGTCACCACGGAAGCCGACCCCTTCGTTGCCGCCGAGCGGCTCGTGATCGGAACCTTGCTCTACGAACCAATCCTCCTCACGTTGCGCCGGATGGCCCACGAGGTGGCCTCCGCTCATGCCTGACCGGCCACAGTCGAAAGACACGTCCGATGGCCGCACTGCGTCATCCAGCCCTTGCCGGAACCCTGTCCACATCAGCTGCGAACCAGGTCCCCCTGCTGGCCGCGAGAGGCTGGCCCCGGATGCTCCTGTCGATCGCCGCTTCACCGAAATGGCGAGATGCGTCTTACCG
>CAZKJJ010000543.1:0-2015 GCA_964553055.1 uncultured Acidimicrobiia bacterium | reverse complement strand
TTCTGCAAAAAAATGCAGTGCAAACCTATGAGGATGGGTTTTGTAGCACTCGTGCATCTTCGTGCCCGACACTTGATTTAGGCCGTTCGTCCCGGCGGCCAGCACCGACTGACAAGAGGTTGACCGATGAACAAGACGCGAATCGCCGGCAGGATCATTGCGGGAGCAGTGGCCTCGGCTCTCCTTCTGGCCGGAGCTCTTGCGGCACCGGCCCAGGCCAAGGACACCGGCTGGGGGAGCACGAGCATCACCAAGTCCGCTCCCCAGATCAAGGAGATGAAGGACACCGGCTGGGGCAGCGTCTGAGCCTCAGGCTCCGAGCCTGAACATCAGTCACAATGTATTGAGAAGTACTACATAGAGCTTGAGACGAGGACGAACATATAGCCATCCCCCCCGGCTGTTCGCTCCCAGCGCCATCCCCCCGGCCCGTCTCATCTCGCGAGGGCAGACATGTTTCCCACATGGTCTGCCCTCGCTGTATTTCTGGCACTGTGCCAGGTCGCCAATGTTCTCCTGCCACGACGCGACCCAGGTGGGTCACACTCGATCCGACTCTCACGCCGGCAGGCGATGCCACGGCACCCCGCGCACGGACCGGATTAGGGCTGGTCGGGTGACGATGGCCTCACCGGTTCAGAAGAGCTCAGGTCGCTCACGTTCGGCCTGACCCGGGTTGTCCGGGTTCTCGCGGCTTGAGGTCGCCTGCGAAGCGCCCCCCATCGCATGACCGAGCTGGAAGCGGGTCTGAACGCCGTACTCCTCCTTCAGAGCGGCGATGTACCCAGCGTAGGTCCTTGTGCTGACCCCTAGGCGCTTGGCGCTCGCGGGGTCGCTGTGCCCCTCGACGAGTAGCCGGATGGTCATCGCGCGCACGTCATCAGCGATGGACTTCTCGTTGCGGGCATCATGGGCGGTGAAGGGTCTGCCGCGTTCCCAGGATCGGTCGAAGATGTCGACGAGGTATGCGACGAGTGACTTGTCCCGGAGCGCGATGGCCACCACATGGTCCTCGGACCCAGGGATCACGGCGACCTCTCGGTCAACGATGATCAGCCGCTTGAAGAACTCGTCGAGCGTGCGAACTTCCGCACCGTGGGCGGTCATCTCCGCCACGTACTCTCGGGTGGCGGGGCTCTGCCGTGCGGAGTGCTGGTAGAGAGTCCGCATCTTCACGCCACGGTCGATAGCTCTCAGGTCGCGATCCTGGGCAGACGCCAACTCGGGCGCAGGCCGGCGGCCGTAGGGCTGGGCAGTGAGGATCTCGCTGCGGGCATCGCTGATCAGCGCCTGCAGGTAGTTGTTGATCTGGACGAGCCCACGGACCTCTGTGATCGGGGCGATATCGGACTGCGTAGCTCGCCGATACGTTTGTCCGAGTTGGGAGAAGGTCTCCGCCCACTCCGAGGACTCGTTGAGAAGGTCCGCGCCCTCACGACTGAGTGGCACGACGACTCGAGTCTGGACCGTGGAGGGATCGACAGGTAGGTACTGGGTGCCAGCATGGTTCGGGACGAAGAGCCCGATGTCGAGCAGGAGGTCCAAGGCCGCGCGGAACTCGCCGCCCTCCTGGAAGCGAGGGTCGTCAGCGGCGACCTGACCGTGCGCAGCAGCATTGCTGTAGAGGCGGCCAGCGGCCGTCTCCAACAGCTTGCGTTCTTCAGGTCCGTACCTGGTTGCCACCGCGACAAACGCCTCCCTTTCCCCCCGAAAGCAAAGTATGCCGCAGGGCGCCTGAGAAGACTGACTAACCCCGAGGATGACCAAAAAGGACAAAGGCCCCGCTCATGACGAGCGGGGCCTTCGGTCCTGAGGTGACGGGGTGTCAGTCGGTCACTCCGAGGCGAGCCTTCAGGCTGTCGAGCTCGGTCCAGAGCACGGCCGGGAGGTCGTCCCCGAACTTCTCGAACCACTCGGTGATCTGCGGGATCTCGCCCTTCCACTCCTCGACGTCCACGGTGAGGGCCTCCGACAGCTCCTCGGCCGACATGTCGAGGCCGTCGGTGTCGAGGGAC
>CAZKJJ010000542.1:0-2018 GCA_964553055.1 uncultured Acidimicrobiia bacterium | reverse complement strand
ATCGCCATGTCACCTAGTCTTCGAGCGAAAGGAGTGAGCCATGGGTGACATCGTCGGAGCTGGTCTGATCAGCCATGTCCCGACCCTCATGATGACGGAGGAGCAGCGCAGGGAGCTCAACGAAGGTCACGAGATCACGCTCGTACCCGGGCTTCATCGGCTGCGCCGCGAGGGCCTCGACCGACTCGAGCCGGACACCATGGTGATCTTCGACACGCACTGGTTCTCGACCGTCGAGCATCTCGTCAGCTCCCACGAACGCCGGAACGGCCACTTCACGTCCACAGAGCTTCCGAGAGGCATGGCCGGCATCGCCTACGATTATCCAGGCGATCCCGAACTGGCAGAGCTCATGGCGCAGATGGGAAACCAGCTCGGCACCCCGACCCACGCCACAGACGACCCCTACCTGTCCCTCTACTACGCAACCATCAACCTCGTCCACTACCTGCGGAAATCCGAGCGGGTCGTCTCCGTCAGCGTCTGCCAGACAGGAGAGCCGGACGACTTCCTCACCATGGGAGCAGCCGTCCGAGCTGCGGTGGAGAGGGTGGACCGCGATGTGGTGTTGCTGGCCTCAGGCGGGATGAGCCACAAGTTCTGGCCCCTCCGCCAGATCCCGAAGCACGAGGCCTCCGACCCAGTCCACATCATCAACCCCGAGGCGAGAGCTGCAGACGAGCATCGCATCGAGCTCATGCGTCAAGGGAGACACCGTGACATCATCCAGTCGATGGATGACTACATGCTGCACGACCCAGAAGGGCGATTCGGTCACTACCTGATGCTGGTCGGGGCGATCGGGGGAGAGGACTGTGTGGCCATGGGGGAGATGTTCTCCTCGTACGAGAACGCCACGGGGACAGGCCAGGTCCATGTGTGGTTCGACCGCCCGCCTGGCGGCTGGACGGCCTCCTAGCGGCGCAGGCGCCTCCAGCGCTCGTACACGCCGAGGAGGAAGGGGCGGCTCACGTCAGTCTCCACGGGGGGCTGCGCCTCCCTGCTGATCTCAGAACGTAGCTCGGCCAGCCGCTCTCTTAGGAACAGAGCCTCGGTCTCCGCCTTGGCGGCTCGCTCCCTGGCCTCTGCCAACTGTCGACCGGCCTCGTGCAGGTTCCCGAGCTGGTTCAGCATCTTGTTCCAGGCGTCGATCGGAACGAGCATCGCTCCGTCGGGAACCCGCTGATCCCTCGGCCCTGGCAGCGGGGGAGACGGCGGGCGAGGCGTGGTGGTCATGCGTCCAAGGGATCCGGGTCCTCGCCGCTGGACCCTGGCAAGCACCTCGTCGAGGGCCACGACCCTTCGTGGTGAGGTCCCTGTGAGATCCAGCCGGCTCGCCACATGACCCTGCCGCGCCCAGTACCGGAGGGTCGAGACCGGCACCGCTGTCTGCTCGTGTGCCTCGCGTATGGTGACCCAGCCTATGGGGGCGAAGTCGGAAGGAGGAGTGTCTCTGCGCTCTTGGGAGGGCAGAGGCCTGCCTCCTGCGGTCTGCTGCGTCATCTTCCCTCCCCTTCCCGCTGCCAATCATACGGGCCCTGCGGGTTCGGCACCTCTCTAGGATCCGAGGGACGAGGGGAGTCGACGTGCCTTCCACCGAAGAGGTCCGTGCCCTGGTGCGCGCCGTCGTCGATGGCATGACCGAGGAGGACACGCCGGGACAAGACGAGAAGACGGAGCGGCCGACCACCATCGCTGTAGGGGCGGATCACGGTGGGTTCGCGATGAAGGAGCGCATCGGGTTCCGACTCAAGGAGTTGGTGTACGAGGTGACGGATGTTGGCACGCACAGCCATGAGCCCGTCGACTACCCGGACTTGGCTCATGAGGTCGCGAAACTGGTGTCGGAAGGATCCTGTGAGCAGGGAATCGTCATCGACGGCGCAGGAATCGGCTCGGCGATGACCGCCAACAAGGTCCCCGGTGTGAGGGCTGCCCTGTGCTACGACCTCTCTTCTGCTGCCAACGCCCGAGAGCACAACCACGCTAATGTCCTGGCGCTCGGTGCCGGTCTCATC
>CAZKJJ010000541.1:0-2027 GCA_964553055.1 uncultured Acidimicrobiia bacterium | reverse complement strand
AGACGACGTAGGTCGTCTGCGTCAGATGCAGACCGGTCACGTCTTCCACACCACTCTCGGCGTCGGCCGTATAGAGCTCCGAGACCCGAAAGCCATGTACGCCGTCGAGCTCGACCGGCACGACGGTCGGCTCCCACGGTCCGATCTGACCCCCGGTGACGAGGTGCAATGCCTCCCGCGCGGTCCCAGCGGGCGCCCGGTCGGTGTAGAGCGAGAAGGTCGCCACTGCGTACAGAGCGGACTGAGGCTCCTGCAGCAGCAGGGTGAGGTCTTCGCTCGTGGCGCGGGCGGCGACGGCAAGTCTGGCCATCGTCGCAGCGGCCTGTCCGTCATCGCCGACGAGCCCCGCGGACCGTTCTGCCACGAACTGTGCTTCGCCGGAGGGACCGGGCACCTCGTGCCACAGCGCCGGATCGGGCTGGATCGTGAACTCAGGCATCGCGCTTCCACCTGAACGTCGCCACGATGCCGTCGCTGAGGACCGTCATTGCCGAGATTCCCTCGTCGTCGATGTGATTCCCCTCCGCGCCGTCGAGGATCGTGGCTCGAATGATCAGCGCGGTGTCGGGGGCGTGCGGGACCCGGATCAGGTACGTCGGCTGAACGGTGTGCACCACGCCACCGTCCACGGGCAGATCCGCGCGGTCCACCCACCGAAGGATCGTGCCGGCCTCGTCGAGCGGTGCCGCGCCACGACCGTTCACGAGCTGCTTGGCGAGGGACACCATGGAGCTTCCTGGGGGCGCCTCCAGCCAGGCCAGTGCCAGGCTCATCGGGACGAAGTCGTCCACGGGCACGTCCTGCTGGGTGATCCAGGCGATCAGTCGTTCGTTCGACTCCGGGCTGGTCCCCGCCTGGGCCATCATCGAGTCGATGCTCGCACGGAGGCGGGCCGTGTCTGCTCCCGGCACCCGGGCGAACGCCGACTGGACCTGGGAGCCGAGGGCCTCCATGTCTGCCGGCTTGGCCACCCACCCTTGAGGCAGGAGCAGGGCGAACGGTGGCGTCTTGGTCGTGGCCCCGAAGAGCTCAGCTCGAAGGCTGTTCGCGATGCCCATCAGCTGCTCAACACTCCGCCCATGCCGACGCTGTTGGAGATCGTCACGCCGACGCCCTGAGTGAAGCCGGCAAGCGCATCAGCGGTCCCTGTCGGCAGCTGGCCCGGCTTGAAGCCGGCCAAGGCGTGCCAGACCTGGCTGTACGTGTTGGGCTTGACATCGGTTACCAGCGTGAAGGTGCGCAGCATGTTGCGCGTGTTGAGCCCGTGCCGCACGATCCAGTCCGCCGAGTCCACTCCGAACTTGCTCATCGCCGAGCTGTCCAGGGCACGTCCCCACGTCCTGGCCGAACCGGCGATCCTGGAGAACTTGAGGGCGGAGAGCCCGTCCGCGAGCTTGCCCAGACTGGCGAACTTGCCGAAGGGGATCACTCCGATGGCTGCGACGAACACACCCTTCCACGAACCACGATCACCCAGGAACTTCGCGCATTCCCCGGCGACCATCAGCACGCCTGTGATGATCACGATCGCGCCTGCGATGGCAGCGATGGGTCCGGTGAGACAGATCGCGACGACGAGCGCGATGAAGCCGACCACCTGGAGCACCACCAGTGCCCCTTCGATGAAGGGCATCGCGTTGTCCCAGAAACCGTCCTCGACCCCGTTCTCGTTGACCTCCTCGAGGTCGTCGCGGGCGGTCTCGTACGCGTCCTCCCAGGTCGAGACGGGGGCGTCATAGCTCCCCCAGTAGCTCTGCCAGTCCGAGACCGCGGAGTCGAACGCAGCCTGCTCACCGGACGAGTCCGGGCGCGGTTCCGCGGACTCGCCGTCTCCCGCGCCTGCCGGCTTGTTCTCGGCGTCCTGGTCGTGCTGTTCCTGCGCCTGCTGCACCTCGAGCAGCGCGTACGAGGTTGTGTTGACCGACTCCCACGCGGTCTCGGCATTGGTGACCAGGCTGTCGGTCTCGTCCTGCACGGTCTCCAGCGCCTGACCGTAGGCCTTCAGCGCCTCGCCGCTGGGGGTGTAA
>CAZKJJ010000540.1:0-2029 GCA_964553055.1 uncultured Acidimicrobiia bacterium | reverse complement strand
GTCCTCGACCGGCTGGCTCGAGCAGCGCCTGACGCCCGAGGGCGTCGAGCTCATGAGGTCCGAGCTGATGGGCAGGTGGCAGCCCGGTCTGCCCGGGGGGAACGACTGGTGCCCCGAGGGGATGTACCTCGTGGGGGCCCGACGATCACCGACGTCTGCCGACTTCCCGTCCTTCCAGGTCGATGCAGAGCAGCTCGGGAGCCGGGTCATCGACCCGGCCTCCTGGCTGCCGGCGAGCGCCTGGGAAGACGAGCAGATCAGGGCGTACGTCCCTTCCAGCTTCGGCCTGACCCTCTCGGGAGGGGGTTGGGCTGACCCAGGGGGTACTGAGGTCCCGGTGTCTGAGGCGCTCTCCGCGCTCCCCGGACGGGCTGCCGCCCTCGCCAAGGCGATGCGTTGGACGCAGGAGCCCAACCGCAGCGGGTCCGTCTACCTCTACTTCTCCGGACGACTGAGCCTGGAGGAGGCCCGGGAGTTCGCCGAGGCTCTCGACGAGGGTGGGCTGGAGAAGGACACGCCGGTGTGCCCCTATTGCCAGTGGCAGAACGCCCAATGGCTCGACTACCGGTTCACCGTCCCGGCGGGACCGGCGATGACCGAGCGGGTCCTCCACCTCTCGTTCGGTTCGGACCTTCCCCCGGCCCCTGGAAATTGGCCCTGATCACCTGTCTTCACGCGCGGCAGGCTTGAGGCCAACGAACGAGGGCATCGAGTAGCCTCTGCGGCTCGGACATAATCAACTTCCGTCCCGAAGGGGTTCATGTACTGACATGGACGAGCCGCTCGGCCTGGCGTCCGATCTCGCGTCTCTGCACGTGGGGGCCGCCCAGGGTGCGAGGAGATTCGAGGACCTGGTCCAAGCGGAGCACGATGGCCTGTACCGCGCCCTCTGCCTGATCACGAGGGATCGCGGCGAGGCCGAGGACCTGATGCAGGAAGCCTTCCTGAAGGTGTGGGAGCGCTGGGATCGAGTGCAGGGCATGGAGCATCCGACGGGCTACCTCTACAGGACGGCGTTGAACCTGTATCGAAAACGGCTCCGCCGCGCCTCGGTCGCGATCCGGCGCGCGATCGGCCTCGGTCCAAGCCGGGACTCTCTCGCCGAGGTCGAGGCGCGCGACGCCGTGGTCCGGGCGCTCGGGGCGCTCACCCCGAGGCAGCGAGAGAGCATCGTGCTGGTCGACCTCCTCGACTACAGCTCCGAGGAGGCGGCGCGGCTGATGGGCATCAAGGCGGCGACCGTGCAAATGATCCCCCCCCTACCGCGACGCCGGAGCAAGTGAGCGCGCTCGAGCGGCTCGATGCGCTGCTCACAGAGCCTGCGGCGTGGCTACCGGCGAGCGCGTGGGAGGACCGCGAGATCAAAGCCTACGTGCCGTCCGGGTACACGGTTTGTTACGGGGAGCTGCCGAGAAGGCAGCAGCCTTCCGGTGAGCTTTTCCGGATCTGGGCGGCCCGCCTCTTGACCCTGCTGCCGAAGCCGGCCCAAGACTTGCTCGCCAACTACGGGGACTATCGCTGGGATGGTGGGTACTGCGCGGACGTGACGACTGAGGAGGCTCGGGCGATCGCCAAGGCCCTCGACGATGCAGGGTTCGAGCAAGGCGCATATGAGAACTTGCGGAGACTCGAGTACGAGTCCGCTGGCCCTACCGGGCATGCGTACGAGAGCGACGTCAAGGTGGTCGTCATCTTCGAGCCGATCCTCCCGCACGGAGAATCGCCCTGCTCAGCGTCGTGCGCCATATGACCATCCGACGTCGGGAACCTGTTCGTCGAGGATCTCGACAGCGGAGAGAGGACGCAGGTCACAGACCTCGAGCTCACCGAGGCGCAGTGGTATTTCCTGTTCCCGCGGTTCAGCCCCGACGGTCAACGCGTGATCTTCCACCTGCCGCGGACCATTGGCCAGGCCACGAAGTTCGACGTGTGGTCGGTGCCCGTCACCGGCGGCGAGCCCACGTTGGTGCTGCGAAACGCCTCGTTTCCCGTGGTCTTTCCCGACGGAAGGACGATCGCCTTCGTCTCG
>CAZKJJ010000539.1:0-2035 GCA_964553055.1 uncultured Acidimicrobiia bacterium | reverse complement strand
TGGGAAGAGCCGCCGCTGGAAAAGCCAAAACTGTGTTCGGACGACCGGGAATGACGTCATCCGGGAACGAGCCCCGAAACTCAGGTCGTCTTAGAGCCCTCCTCCGCTGGCTGATCGACCCGGGCGAGTCGCTTGCGAACAGAACGCTCAACGCAGGAGTGTGGTCGGCCGTCCTCAGCATCTCGACACGATTGCTGCGGTTGATAAGGACCATTGTCCTGGCCCGTCTCCTGGCACCAAACGACTTCGGGCTGATGGGCTTCGCCGTGATCGCCCTCTCCCTCCTCGAGACCTTCACCAAGACCGGATTCCAGAGTGCACTCATTCAGCGAGAAGGCGACATCGATCGTCATCTGAACACGGCCTGGACGGTGGCCGTGGTCCGAGGCCTGATACTCGGACTCGTTCTCTTCTTCGGCGCCCCACTTGTGGGACGCTTCTTCGACAGCACAGAAGCCGTTCCTCTCGTCCGTGCCTTGGCGCTGGTGCCGGCAGTCCAGGGACTCACCAATGTGGGGGTCGTCTTCTTCGACAAGGAACTGCTGTTCAGGGAACGCTTCCTCTACAGGTCCTTGCCAAAGATTGCCGACCTCGTTGCCTCGATCGGGTTCGCTATCTGGCTGCAAAACGCATGGGCGCTGGTCCTGGGTCAGATCATTGCCCATTTGGCGGGAACCGTGGCCTCATATGTGGCCCATCCCTACCGGCCCAAACTCCAGGTCGTACGCGAGAGGCTGAAAGAGCTCTTTAGTTTTGGGATTTGGGTCTCCATCAACGGAGTGCTCGTCTATGTGATGCTCCAACTCGACGATATCGTCGTCGGTCGACTGCTCACCCCTGATGACCTGGGGCTTTATCAGATGGCGTTTACCATCACGACACTGATTCCCATCGAGATCACCTATGTGGTGGGCGAGGTGGCGTTCCCGGCGTTCTCGAAACTCCAATCGAGACCACTCGCACTGCGGACCGCCTATCTGGAGACTCTCCAACTAGTCGCATTTCTGGCCATTCCGATCGCTGCCGGATTCTGGTTCGTGGGACCCACGGCAGTGGAATACATGTTGGGAGAAAAGTGGCTGGGACTCCTAGCAGCTTTTGGCCCGCTAATCATCTGGGGTCTCGCGCGAGCGATCGGCGGAACGGCCGGGCCGCTATTCGCCAGTGTCGGCAAGCAGACGACCAACACCGCGGTATACGTCACCTCCACGGCCGCTCTCGCGGTCTTGATCTTCCCCCTTACCGAGGTCGGCGGAATAGCCGGAGCCGCCTGGGCCACTGTTGGCGCGGCTGCTTTCTTCCTTGTCCACTTCATCCTGGCGTGCCGGTATTTGAAGATCGGCTGGTGGTCGCTACTCCGCCCGATCGTGATCCCGAGCGTCTGTGCCGGTGCAATGGTTCTGGCACTCGAGGGTGTCGCCAGCATCGTTCCCGATCCGGGCGGTCCCTGGTTGCTGCTTTGGGGCCCCCTGGTTGGTGCTGCGGTCTACACGCTCGCCTTGATGGTCTTTCAGCGATTCATGGACTACAGGCCCCTTCGGCTCATGGGGCATATACGGTGAGCAGCGCGCATCCCGCGTTGGTGTGACCTTCGCCAGCACCGCTCAACACTGAGCCCCCACTCAAGTGCGGCTTTCCCGAGAAGGTGAACCTACCCACTAGCGAGCCTGGTCCACACAGTGAGAAGAAAGAGCCATCACAGGGCGGAGCAGATCGCGGGCGTGTCTGGTGCCTTGCGTGACCGGGCGGTCCGGATTGGTTTTCGAAGTCGACAGCATGCGACTCGTAGGGGGAGGATCACCAATCGTTGTCGGTGGCGTAGCCATACTTGATCAAGGTCCGCCCAGCCAGCTCCTTGAAGAGGGCCTTCTCGTCGTCCGTCATGGACTTCCGCCATTCACCACGTCCGTCAAAGATGGGTTGGCGCACCTGCCATGCTCGATATGTCCGGTGCTCGATCCCATCCGTGGCCGAGGATGGGGCCTGATCGGGTATCGTGCGGATTTGAACACCGCTCCACGGGGGCTGGTCCTGG
>CAZKJJ010000538.1:0-2037 GCA_964553055.1 uncultured Acidimicrobiia bacterium | reverse complement strand
CCACGTCGTGGTGGTGGCCGAGCTCGACTCGCTGGTCCGCGAATACCCGCTTCGGGAGCGATTCTGGGAGCAATACATGCTGGCGCTATACCGGTCAAACCGTCAGGCAGATGCCCTCAGGGCCTTCCAACGAGCGCGAATCACCCTCGCCGACGAGCTGGGGATTGACCCGTCGCATGACCTCCAGCGGCTCGAGCAGAGAATCCTCGAACAGGACCCTGACCTGATCCTGCCAGCGAAGCCGGGGCGGATATCGGATGGCTCTGGAGATATTCGCTCGGTGCGGGGCTATGAGCTCAGGGAAGCTATTGCCGAAGGCGACATTGCCACGGTGTATCGGGCTTATCAGCCGTCGATGAGCCGTGAGTTGGTCGTCAAGGCGATGCGGGCCGAGTTCGCCAATCAGGACGACTTCGTGCGTGAGTTCGAGCACGAGTCCCAGCGATCAGCGCAACTGGAGCATCCTCACATCGTTCCCATCTACGACGCATGGCGCGATCCGTCGGGGGCTTATCTGGTGATGCCGATGATGCGAGGCGGGGATCTTCGCAGCGCCATTCCCGAAGGTGGTTGGTCGCCGAGCGAGGCCCTGAGCCTCGTGGAAGAAGTTGGTGGCGCATTGGCCTACGCACATCGTCAGGGCGTCATACATGGCGATGTGAGCGTTTCCAGCGTCCTTCTCGACGAGGAGAGGAACGCATATCTCACGGGGCTCGGGGTCGCTGCGCGATTCTCCAACCGCACCGGCCATGAGTCATCGGACGTGGTGCCTCCTGAACGAGTAGAAGGCGATCCACCTGCGATCAGCTCAGACGTCTTCGGCCTCGGTGTCGCAGCTCATTCCATGATCACTGGCGCGCTGACACAGCCTTCGCTACCTCTCCCCGCCATTGGAAATGCGCGCCCCGGGACCGACGCCGACGTCGACCGTGTGCTCGCCAAGGCGACGCATCGCGATCCAATGTCGCGGTACGAATCCATCGATGACTTCCTCGTCGACTTCCGCCGGACCGTAGGAATCAATGTCGTGTCGCTGAAGGCCCCTCTACGGCGGCATCTGAGTGAAGAACTGACAAGGAACCCTTACAAGGGACTGATGGCGTTCGAAGAGGCGGATGCCAACGACTTCCACGGCCGTGATGCGCTGATCGATGAGGTTGTCCGTGCGGTGGGCTCCAACAACGTTGTGACGGTCACTGGCCCCTCCGGAAGCGGCAAGTCATCGCTCGTAAGAGCCGGCGTGGTCCCGGGTTTGCGGTCGGGTGGTCTTCCCGGCTCTGAGGCCTGGATAGTCACCGACATGTTCCCCGGCAGCTATCCCTTCGAGGAGCTGGAGACGGCCCTACTGAGGGTGGCAGTCGACCACCCAGCCACTCTGCTGGACGAGCTGCTCCAACCTCACGGTCTGCTCCGGGCCACGAAGCACATCCTGGGCGGCGGGGACGTAACGCTCGTGCTGGTCATCGACCAATTCGAAGAGCTGTTCTCCATTGCGGTCCCTGAGACAACACGTCGACAGTTCATCGACGAACTCGTCGCCCTGGCTCGAGACAGACGCAGTCACATCAAGACGATTCTCACGATGCGAGCCGACTTCATCAGCCGAGCACTGGAATACTCCGACTTCGCAGAGGTGATCGGCCAGGGCGTCGTCACTGTCGGAATGCTCACCAGCGAGGGACTCGCCCACGCCATCGTGGAACCAGCACGCGGGGTCGGAGTCGACTTGGAGCCTGGGTTGGTCGGGCGGCTGATCGGAGACGTCCAAGACCAACCTGGGGCGCTGCCACTGCTCCAGTACGCCCTGACAGAGCTGTTTTCCAACCGGACACGTGACATCCTCACATTCGCCGCCTACGAGGCACAGGGTGGGGTCCTGAGTTCGCTGGGGCGTCGTTCGGAGAATCTCTTCGCCGAGTTGAGCGTCGAGGCGCAGGCAACTGCGCATCAGCTGTTCCTTCGTCTGGTAACGGTGGACGAATCTGGTGTTGCCACTCGGAGACGAGCGAGGCAATCCGAGCTGAGGAGCATCGGTGT
>CAZKJJ010000537.1:0-2038 GCA_964553055.1 uncultured Acidimicrobiia bacterium | reverse complement strand
CGGGAACAGGCGCCACTCAGTGCGGCATGCTCTCCTCCGGTCGAGTTCGGGTGCGCGCCATCACCCAGCCAGGGTCGAGCCCCCAAGTGGCCACGCCGAGCGCAGCCGTTCCGAAGAAGACCATCGCCGGTATGGGAGCACCGAGCAAGGCCAGCCCGATACCCGCTGTCCCGGCCATGGCGAAGACCCACCCGGTGCCGGTAGCTGCCCCAGTGCGTGTCAGAGCAACGCCGTACAGCCCCAGCGAGCCGAACCCGAGGAGATAGAACCAGCTGCTGAGGCCCTCATCGAAGCGCACAAACGCCTCGAAGAGAGGTGCGGTAGACGTGTTCAGATCCTGGGAAGCGGCCCATGTCTCGACCTCCATGCTCAGAATCCGATCCAGTGACAGGAAGACCGCGGCAAAGGCAAAAGAGACCATGCCCATCCACGCCCACGTGCGACTCGGCTCCTGGAACCTGCTGCTGAGGGCCGTGAGCCCGAGTGCGGTGATTATCCCTGCCAGCAGGATCAGGCCGTTGGCCCAGGCGTGAGCCGACGGGTTTCCCGCAATCGCCGTGAGGTCACCTTCCCAGGGAGCCTCCCTCAGCGAAGGGGCTAGGAAGCCGATAGCCGCCCCGGCCACCATGACGACCCCGCCCGCGACCAGCAGGAAACTGGCCGGGCCCCTCACCTCTTGCGATCGGTTCGTCTCCGCCACGCGGTGTCCGGGACAGGTTGGAGTCAGTGTGGCCGCAGCTCGTTACGAGACCGTTACGACCGCAGGTCGCGAAGAATCGAGCCTTGGGCGGCTAGCCGAGAGTGGCGTGCTCGGTGACAGCGAAGAGCTGCCACCGGCCCTCAACTCCCTTGAGGTCGTGCATACCTTGGTCCGCGAACACGAATTCCGCTCCTGCCACGAGGTCCTTCACCGTTCGCGACACGATGATCTGGTCAGGAGCCGCGACTTCCACGACACGGGCCGCCAGATGGACGGCGATGCCTCCAATGTCACCGTCCCGCATCTCCACCTCTCCCGTGTGCACCCCTGCTCGTATCTGCAGGTCGACACCGTGCAGCTCATCTTGGAGGGCCATGGCACAGCGGATCGCCCTGCCCGGGCCCTCGAAGGTGGCTAACACCCCATCGCCAGTCGTCTTGACCAGTTCTCCCCCGTAGAAGGTGACCAACCTGGTCGCCACGTCGTCGTGCACGTCCAGGAGGGCTCTCCACCTCCGGTCGCCGAGGGTCACCGCACGTTGCGTCGAGTCGACGATGTCAGTGAACAGGACAGTTCGCAACGCCCGTTGCGGAGGAGCCGACCCTGCTATTCCGGTGACGAACTCCTCGATGGCGTCTAGCACCACGTCGGGATGCTCCCAGATGAAAGGCCCGTCTGCTCCGGGCACTTCCACCAGACGTGCGCCTGTGACGTGCACCGCCACGTACCGCCCATGGCTGACGGGGATGAACGAGAACCCGCTGCGGTGGAGGACGAGCGTGGGGACTCCAATGGCTGGCAGCAGCGGCCTGGCATCCACGTCGAACACGGCGCGGAGGTGAGCCGCTGCGGCCGTGGGGCCGATCGTCATCCTTTGGAGCTTGGCGAACCACGACAGGAATCGAACGTCGTCTGCTCGACTAGGTACGTAAATGGCGACCTGGCCTTCCGTTCCCCACGTCTCAGCGACCAGATCGACGGCCTGGGCGGCAGCCTCAGGTGACAGCCCGATCGGATAGCCATCGTCCGCGACCCATCGGGCTGTGGTGTTGCCGAGGATGAGACCGGAGACCCGCTGCGGCTGTGTCGCCGCCAGGAGCATGGCCATCGGTCCTGCGTCGTAGCCGGCCATGACCACTGCCCCCTCGGACCCCACGGCGTCCATGACAGCCAGCGTTTCCTCGACGTAGGACTCGAGTGGCGGCAGAGCGTCGAGGGCGACCGGATCGGACGCTCCCGAGCCCCTACGGTCGAACCTGATGATCCGGCTGAAGGAGGCCAGACGGCGGAAGTAGAGATCTGCGGCTGCATCCTCGGCGCTCACGTCGACGGACACGA
>CAZKJJ010000536.1:0-2045 GCA_964553055.1 uncultured Acidimicrobiia bacterium | reverse complement strand
GAGAACCAGTTCGGCGGGTTCAACCCGCACAATCAGCTGCTGCCCGAGGAGTCTGCGCAGATCATCCGCCAGCACGTCATCGACGGGATACGCCTCGCCAAGGAGTACCGCATTCCTACGGACGTTGCGGAGGGGATCGTCACCCACCACGGCGACGGGATCATGCGCTACTTCTACCACAAGGCCCTCGAGCGCTATCCAGAAGGACAGGTCGACGTGGAGGTGTACCGGCACATCGGGCACAAACCCCGGTCCAGGGAAATGGCGATCCTGATGATGGCTGATGCCCTGGAGGGTGCCTGCAGGGCAGTCTTCTCGGAGCGTGACCCCTCTCCCGACGCGATCGCCGAGGTGGTCGAGCGGGTCGTTGGGGAGAAGGTCTCGGACGGTCAGCTCTCGGAGAGCTCCCTCACCATGGGCGAGCTGACCAGGGTGAAGGAGGCTTTCATCGATGCCCTGATCGGCAACTACCACCAGCGGATCCAGTATCCAGGGTTTCCCACCCTGGAAGAGCGCGTCATGGGCGCGATCGGAAGCGGCTCCGATCGTGCGATAGAGCAGGACGAGGCATCGGCACAGCGAGCAGACGTAGAGTGAGGCGCGTGAACGTCTTTCTCGCTGACGAGCAAGACGAACCCTTAGGTACGAGCGCTCTGCGCCAGATCGCAGAGCGAGTTCTCACCGCGGAGCGGCTGCCGCCGGAGACCGAGGTCTCGATCCTCTTCGTGACGCCTGACCAGATCACCGAGTACAACGAGCGGTTCATGGAGCGCCGAGGCCCGACCGATGTGCTGGCCTTTCCCCTCGAGACGATGGTCCCAGGAAGAGTGCCCGAGCCGATCCCGAACGGACCTCCTCTCAACCTCGGCGACGTCGTGATCTCACCTTCCTACGTCAGAGCGCAGGCCAAGGCGACGGGAGTCGACTTCGAGGACGAGATGGCGTTGATGGTGGTACACGGACTGCTCCACCTCCTCGGCTACGACCACCAGGAGGAGACCGACGCAGAGATGATGGAACAGCGGGAGCGCGAGCTGCTGGCGCCTGCGGGACGGCCATGATCGCAGCGCTGGTGCTATCCGGGATCCTCCTAGCCTTGGCGGCGGTGCTGCGGGCTGCGGGGGCCTCGTTGGTTCGAACGTCACGGGCGGATGCGCTGGTCGACTTCGCTGAGGGGCGCGTGCAGGCGGGGATGGTGGCAGAGCTGCTCGAAGACCGGTCTCGGCTGCAACCTTCGCTCGGCATGGTTCAGTCGGCCCTGCTGGTAGCCGCAGTGGTTCCCGCCGCATGGGCCTTCAGCGTCCGTTTCAGCGGCTGGGGTCTGGTCGCGGGTCTGGTGGCCCTCACCATCGTGATCGTCACCTTCGGTGATGTCGTCCCGCGTGCCTTCGGAAGGAGGCGTCCAGGCGAGCTCGCCTATCGATTCGCTCCGGTGCTGCGGCTGGCGATCAGCCTCGGGCATGCGGCAACAGACGTGCTCACGGACCAGACGGAGGAGGTTGCTGAGCCGGCCACCGAGGAGGACCGGCAGGAACGAGAGCTCATCTCATCCGTGCTGGAGTTCTCAGACTCCCTAGTACGCGAGGTGATGGTGCCCCGAACCGACATGGTGGTCATCGAACGATCCTCCAACACAGACGAGGCGCTCGACATGATCCTCGAGAAGGGCTACTCGCGGATTCCTGTCATCTCAGGCGGAGGCGCCGAGGACGTCATCGGCATCGTGTACGCCAAGGACCTCCTGCACCTGATGGACAAGGGGAAGGGTGCACAGCCGGTGGAAGAGATGATGCGCGACGCCTACTTCGTTCCAGAGAGCAAGCGGGTGCCTGACCTGCTCAAGGACATGCAGGCCTCGGGTGTCCACATTGCCGTCGTGGTGGACGAGTTCGGCGGGATCGCAGGATTGGTCACGATCGAGGACCTGCTCGAAGAGCTCGTCGGGGAGATCACTGACGAGTACGACAGCGAGGCTCCGTACGTCGTGGAGCTTCCTGAGGGTGGCTTCCTCGTCGATGCCAGGCTCCCCGTCGCCGACCTCAACG
>CAZKJJ010000535.1:0-2054 GCA_964553055.1 uncultured Acidimicrobiia bacterium | reverse complement strand
GTCATCACACTTCCCTTGGTCTCGACGCCGAGGGTCAGCGGCGTGACGTCCAGCAGCAGGATGTCCTTCATCTCACCGACCAGGACACCTGCCTGGAGGGCGGCGCCTGCCGCAACGACCTCGTCCGGGTTGACACCCTTGTGGGCTTCCTTTCCCGTGAGCTCCCTGACGAGATCCTGCACGGCGGGCATCCTCGTGGAGCCGCCGACCAGGATCACATGATCGATGGTGGAGACGTCGGTACCGGCGTCCTTGAGGACTTGCCTGAACGGACCCCTGGTCTTCTCGAGGAGGTCCTCGGTCATCTTCTGGAACTCTGATCTGGTGAGCTTCATCAACAGGTGCTGAGGGCCCTCTGATGTGGCGGTGATGAACGGGAGATTGATCTCCGTCTCGGCAACGGTCGAGAGCTCGATCTTGGCCTTCTCGGCAGCTTCCTTGAGACGCTGCTCGGCCATCCGGTCCTTGGAGAGATCGACGCCGGTGTCGTTCCGGAACTCGGTGACCAGCCAATCGATGACCTTGTCGTCCCAGTCGTCTCCTCCCAGCTGCGTGTTGCCTGCGGTGGCCTTCACCTCGAAGACACCCTCGCCGATCTCGAGGAGCGAGACATCGAAGGTGCCGCCTCCGAGATCGAAGACGAGGATGGTCTGGTCGTGCTCTTTGTCGAGCCCGTAGGCGAGGGAGGCAGCGGTCGGCTCGTTGATGATTCGAAGGACCTCGAGGCCTGCGATCTGACCGGCTTCCTTCGTCGCCTGCCGCTGGGCGTCATTGAAATACGCAGGGACGGTGATGACGGCCTGTGTCACCGACGTGCCGAGATAGGACTCCGCGTCCCGCTTGAGCTTCTGCAGGATACGAGCCGAGATCTCCTGAGCGGTGTACATCTTGCCTTCGACGTCGACGGACCAGTCGGTGCCCATGTGTCGTTTCACCGAGCGAACCGTGCGGTCGGGGTTGGTGATGGCCTGTCGCTTGGCGTGCTCGCCGACGAGGACCTCACCGCCCTTGAAGGCGACGACGGAGGGGGTCGTCCGTGAGCCCTCCGAGTTCGAGATGACGCTCGGCTCACCCCCCTCGAGCACCGCCACCACCGAGTTGGTCGTGCCCAGATCGATGCCTACTGCCTTGGCCATGGTTGGTCTACCTCTCCCCGATGTGATACTTCCGAGGAGTATAACTTGAGTGAGGTATTGTCAAATTCCCGATCTGGGGAGCGTTTCCTCGCGAACCAGTTAGGCCTTCTCGGTCTGACGCTCCTTGATGCGGCGGATCTGGTCGGCGACGTCGGCCGCCGCTTGCTCCAGGTCACGCTGCAGCTCTTCGAGCGCTTCGAGGTCCTCCTCACCGAGGTGGACCGTGAAGTCGTGACCGCGCCACTTGCCGGGTCCGCACATCCACATCATGTGGGGCATGGGACCCCAGGCGCCCGGGTATCCGTAGATGAAACGCCTTCTCACGTCTTGCTCCTTTCGTTGTAGCGCTTCAGAAACACGCCGATGACCTCGACTGCCTGTCGGAGTGCCTCGGCCCAGGCATCCAGCAGACGGCGCCCCTTGTCGGTCAACTCGTAGGTGCGCTTGGAGCGCCCTGGCGCATCGTCCCGCCACTCGGATTGGACGACGCCCTCGTACTCGAGCGACCGAAGCAGCCGGTAGAGGTTGCCGTAGTCGATCTGCTCCTCGGGGGCGAGGCCGGCCAGCGAGTCTGCCAGCTCGTAGCCGTGGGTCGGGCCCTCCCTCAGCAGGAGGAGTAGCAACGCCGGCTCCACGAACCGCTCGACTCGCGCCTGCACCTCCCAGACCCCGGGAGCGATCCAACGCCGGCTCCTGGCGCTCCTGTGGTGCGCATGAGGCATGTGAGAAACATATATGTCTGTTACCTATATGTCAAACGCATATTGAGGGCGACCGCGTGGCGGCTGCGTGAGCGGAGACCTCCGGTGCGGGCGGAGACCTCAGGTGAAGGCGGAGATGTCAGGTGAAGGCGGAGATGACCGCTGCAAACTCAGCCAGCGTTCCTGTCTCGGCGATACTCGGAAAGTTGACGATGGC
>CAZKJJ010000534.1:0-2055 GCA_964553055.1 uncultured Acidimicrobiia bacterium | reverse complement strand
ATCCGGGACCGCCACGTCCCGATCAGCTCGGTCACCGGGCGGGCGGCTACGTCTTCCGCCAACGCCTCGTCCTCCCCTTGGGTCGGCTCGAACAGGCCTCCCGCCAGCGGAAGCACCCGCCCGAAGGCAGCCACGACGCGTTCCCGCGAGTCTTCGGTACCGACGACTAGTCGCTCGAACACCGATTCGGCGTGCAGCCTGTGGTAGCGCTCCTCCGCCAGGGCCTTGGTGGAGAGGGCAGCCAGGCCCGAGACGGTGGACTCGGCGACGTTCTCCCAGCGGAGCTGCTCGGCCGTGTCGTACAGCAGGTGCCTGACGAGGGCGTCCTCCCACAGCCGCCCCGGAAGCTCGACGAGCCAGCACGAGCGGTACTCGCCGCGAGGTCTTCCGAAGGCAAGAGCGTCCACGTCCTCGCTGAGCAGCCCGTAGAGGGCCCTGGCATGGCCGAGCTCGTCCTGTGCTATCGAGGCGAACGCCAGATCCTCTTCCAAGTAGGGGGCGACGCCGAGCCATTCAGAGTGCCTGTGGCCCATGAGCAGCTCGTCGTCCGCGAAGGCGAGCACGACCTCCCAAGCAGCAGGGCTGACAATCACTCCCCCTGCTCCCGCCGCTTCTTCCGCAGCTCGGCCACGAGGCTGCCGTCGTTGGTGCGGTGGGGCTTGTCGGCGTTCGGCTCGATGAATGGCCAGTCGACGGCGAGGATGTCCTCCCTGGCAACTACCCACATCTGCTCGCCCTCTGCTCTGCGGGTGAAGGTCTCCCGAGCCAGAACGACCGCCATCTCGGCGTCTGAGGCCTGGAAGCTGCCCGCATGCTCGAACGCGGCTCTACCTGGCTTCTTGAGGAACACCTCGTAGGTCTTCACGATGGTCCGCCGCTGCGGCAGCACCTCGGTTGAGCGTGGGACAGACGCCCTCTCACGCCCTGATCACCTCGACAGGGTTGCGGCAGTCCTCGCAGAACGAGATGGCCCGACAGGCGGTCGGCCCGAAAGGCGAGCGCTCGACGACTGCCTCCGAGCCGCAGACCGGACACAAGGCGACGCCGGAGCGGAGCCTCACGGCAACCGTCAGCTCCTCGAGATTCCTCCTGCCTTCCAGAGAGATCCGATCAGGCGTCCAAGGCGGATCGAGGCGGAACCGGACCTCGATGTCTGCGACGCCCTCGACTCCTTCGACGGCCTGCTTGACGTCTGATTCGATCACGTCGAGAGCTGGGCATCCCAGAAAAGTCGGAATCAGATCGACCTCGACAGAGCTCCCCACGACCCGGACGTCCTCGAGCACGCCGAGCTGCTCAATCGTGACGTTGGGGAACTCGGGATCGCACACGCTCCTCACCGCCTCCCTCACCTTGGTCTCGAGGGAGAGGACGATCGTCACGCCGCCAGCCTCTCGGCTGCCGCATCGAGCGCCTGCCTCACCCAGGCCGCGTCTACGTACCCGGACCGAGCGGTTGCGATCCGCCTGGCGCTGTCAGGACCGACGTTCGCCCTGGTCCGATCCAAACCCGACCAGTCGATGTCGCCCAAGATCCACCTCCGCTCCGCCTCGTCGTAGTGGAGGTCAGGGTCGGGGATCTCGAAGCCGTAGTCGAGGAGCAGCGGCACGAACTTCTGCACGTAGCGGTTTCGGAGCGACTCTGCGGGCTCGGACTTGATGTGCCAGCGGAGCAGCTTGTCGTCCGATGCGGTAGGGGGACCGAAGAAGTGCATGACGGGCTCCCACCAACGGTCGAGCGCCTCCTGGAACATCCGATGCTGGTTCGGGGTGCCGAAGGCCAGCGACAGCAGCATCTCCTCGCCGTGCCGCATGTGGAAGCCCTCCTCGGCGATCACCCTTCTCAGGATGCGCTTGTAGGGCCCGTACGAGCAGTCCTTGAAGACGGCCTGCTGGGTGGTGAGAGCCGCGGCGTCCACCAGGTAGGCGATCGCTACCTGATCCGCCCACGTCTCGCACCGGTAGTGGAACACGTTGTGAAACCTGGTCCTACCCTCGTACAGGTCTTCGAGCATCTGGTCCCTGGTCTTGATGCCCAGGTCCGCGGCCACCATGT
>CAZKJJ010000533.1:0-2058 GCA_964553055.1 uncultured Acidimicrobiia bacterium | reverse complement strand
ACCGTCATGGGCGTCGGCCAGATCGTGGCGGACACCAGTCGGGCGGTGAACCGGACGTCGCTGCCCGGTACCTGACCGAGGCGCTCGCCAGGGCTCCCTCGTACGAGGAGGCCAAGCTGTATCTGGCGCTCGTGAGCCTGTACGGGCTCGCGGACCGTGAGCAGGCGGTGCCTCTTCTCACCGAGCTTGCGGAAGGCGATCTGTCACCCGAGCTGCGGGATGTCGTCGACCAGGCCCTCGCGGACGCGGAGGCACCATGACCCGCCGAGCGTGGCTGGTGCGGGCGGCCGTCGGGGCAGCAGCGACCTTCCTGTTGGTGCTGGCGGTCGTGTTCGCCAGTCGATTGGGGGTCGACCCCCGCCTGAGCCTCACGCCCCTACTAGACAGGGAAGCCCCCGACCGCGACATACCCCTGCTCGCCTCCGAGGGCGCGGTCAATCCTGCGGAACTGACCGGCAAGGTCGTCGTCGTCAACTTCTGGGGGCCCTGGTGCGTCTGGTGCGACGACGAACACCCGGCTCTCCTGGCCGCCGCCAGGGCCTACACCGACCGTGATGTTGTTTTCCTCGGCGTGGCATGGAAGACCACCGAATCGGCAGCTACTCGCTTTCTCGACCGCTACGGATGGGGAAACCTGATCTACGCCCATGATCGAGATCTGCGGGCGGTCATCGACTTCGGCGTTTGGGGAGCCCCCGAGACCTTCTTCATCGACCCAGAGGGGACCGTCGTCGCCAAGATCTCAGGACCCTCTGACGCCCTGGTCCTGACCCAGACCATCGACCGGATCCTCGCAGGTGAGCGGCCCGGAGCCAGGACCGTCGGAGAGACACAGACACCAGACTGACGCGCTCGGCCTCATGCCCCCAGCCGGCTCGAGGGGCCATCCTCGGCGCTCCTAGGCGCTCAGCTCGACGAGCCTGTCGATCCGTGCCCGCGTCTCGGCGGCGCCCAGCTCCCCGAACCAGAAGTCGACGATCTCACCTCGCGCCGTGATCAGCACCGTCGAGGGCTGGTTGCGGACACCGAAGAGGTCCCAGACCTCGTAGTCGGGATCGTAACCCCAGGCGATCCTCCCGGAAGGCATCAGGACCGGCGCCCTCTCGGCTGTCTTCTCGTACGTCGTGGCCTGTGGTTTGGCGACGGCGAGGAAGGTGACGTCTTCGACGTAGTCGGCTGAGATCTCATCGAGCGCGGGCAACTCCCGCGCGCATCGGTGTCACCACTCGGCCCAGAACACGAGATAGAGGGGCTTTGCCTCCTGATCGAGGACGAACGTCTCGCCGTTCGAGAGCGTCATGGAGAAGTCAGGCGCAGGGGGACCGAGAGCGATAGGAGGCTCGGTAGCTGTGGTTGCCACGGTTCCTGGAGGCTGCTGCGCAGCCTCGTCCGCAGTGCTCGTGGCCGGCGCCGATGGGGCCGTCGTGGCCGCTGAGGTGGCGCTCGACGATACGCCGGCGGCAGGGACAGAGCTGGCAGGCACCCCTGCAGACCCGCCTGCACAGGCGGACAACATGAAGGCGGCCGCGACCAACGTGACGGTTGCACGCATCTCAGGAATCGAGGCTAGGGCCATGCTGCGCACACGGACGCGCTGTTCACGGAACGTTCACGGCTTGGGTAGCTCGGACAGAACGCGAATCCTTAGTAGAATCTCGGTCTGAAACCCTCGGAGGTACTGCCACGCTGTACTTCGCCTATACAGCGATGATCTCTCCTGACCGAATCGCCGACGTGGCGCCAGGAGCCAGCTTCCGTTTCATCGCTCATCTGCCGGAGACGCGGCTCGTCTTTCCCTTCGAGGACCCTGCGTGGAACGGCGGCCTCCCTTCCGTGATCCCGGAAGCCGGCAACACCGTGTGGGGAGCCGTCTTCGAGTTGCGCGACGCCGACAAGAAGGCGATCGATCGCCAGGAGCAGTCAGAAGGTCGCGCCGCCACCAACGAATTCAAAGCCGTGGATCGGGAGGGTGGGAGGCATACGGTGCTGACCCACGTGCACAACGGCTCGGCGGCCGGGAACTTCACGCCTTCCCGCAACTACATGGCGATGGTCGTC
>CAZKJJ010000532.1:0-2058 GCA_964553055.1 uncultured Acidimicrobiia bacterium | reverse complement strand
GCCAGGGAGTTTCGGCTGGAGTCTTGACGGTGATCGTCCTGGCATTGGTGGTCGTTTGGCTGCCGCCCGTCAGACGCTGGCGATCCCACCGACTCAGGGTCAGATCCTCTTTGGGCGAGAATCTGCAGCGTGCCACCGAACACACTTCTGACGTGCAGGCGGGCGTAGAGCTCCCCGATCTCGATAACGGTGCCATCAGAGAGGCGGCCCTCAAGGCGATGGAGGGCAAGCGGAGTCAACACTCGACGCGATGGACAAAGACAACAGTCCCAACTATGTCTCCGGCTCCAGAGCCCACTGTCGACATCAGCGCAACCAGTGACCTTCCTGCAACGGCAACCAACACCGATGACACGCGCAGCGAGATCGACGACCTGCGGGCAAGGGTCGACGCCGTCGAGGAATCCCTGGTCTCGGAGTCGCTCTCGCCCAGGGAGGCGATGAGCCAGTGGATCCAGCTACTCAAAGACTGCAACGATGCTCTCAACAGTGGGAGCATCCCCGGTCCGGTCTTCAGAGAGCTGAACACCCGGCTTCTCGGCTTGTTCACCCTGCCGTCGGAGTCTGATACATCAGCCAGGGCGCTGGTCGACTGAGCAAGAGCCCCTCCCGATCCCAACTTTCTCGGGATCGACCGACATATCCTCGTTTGCGGCGTCTATTCGACCGTGCCGAGTGCTGGCTGATTGACGAGGCCAGGCGACGCGCCGCTCTGACCCTCTATCGTCACGGACGTGGACTCGGATCGACGTCTTGCCGCAATCCTCGAAGCAGACATGGTCAGCTTCTCGAGGCTCATGGAGCTCGATGAAGAAGGCACCCTGAAGCGTCAGAAGGCGCATCACATCGAAGTGATCGATCCGCTGATCGAACGTCACCACGGACACATCGTCAAGACCACCGGCGACGGCCTACTAGCCGAGTTCGTGAGCGTCTTGGACGGCGTGAGATGCGCCATCGGCATCCAACAGGCGATCAGGGTTCGCGAGGAGAACTCGGAACGCGAGAGACGCATCGAGTATCGGATGGGGATCCACCTGGGGGACGTGGTCGCCGATGGCGATGACATCTTCGGCGAAGGGGTCAACATCGCTGCCCGACTCGAGGCCTTGAGTGAGCCCGGCGGGATCTGCATGTCCGATGCCGTCTACCGAAGCGTCGAGAACAGGGTCGACGAGGTCTTCGAATTCCTCGGGGATCGCGCCGTGAAGAACATCGCCCGACCCGTCAGAGTATGGCAATGGCGACCCAGCGGAACCGAAGCCTCCGGGACACCGGCAGCCTCAAGTTGGCGTCCCGAGGACCAGATGATCAGGTTCTGCACAGCAGACGACGGGGTGCAGATCGCCTACGCCACGGTGGGGCAGGGTTCGGCGTTGGTGAAGGCACCCAACTGGATGAATCACCTCGAATATGACTGGAAGAGCCCCGCCTGGCGGCATCTGATGCAGGAATTGGCACGTAATCGAACACTGATTCGATTCGATCAACGGGGCACTGGATTGTCGGACCGACAGGTCGACGTGATCTCCTTCGACAGCTTCGTCTCCGACCTGGGGTCGGTCGTCGACGCGGTCGGCTTGGAGAGATTTCCGTTGTTGGGGATCTCCCAGGGGGCTGCTATCTCGGTGTGCTATGCGGCCAGGAACCCCGACCGAGTCAGCTCACTGATCCTCTACGGCGGATATTCGCGTGGGAGACGGAGGAGGGGCGTCAAAGAGGAGGCGGAGCAGGCCGATCTCCTGATCGAGATGATCCGGCAGGGTTGGGGCCAGGACCACCCCCGGTTCCGGGAGTTCTTCACCAATGCGTTCATGCCCGACGCCACACCGGACCAGGTGAAATGGTTCAACGAACTGCAGAGGATCTCGGTTGCCCCCGACGTCGCCGCGCGGATACGAGCAGGAAACGAGGAGGTCGATCTGACCGACATTCTGCCCACGGTGACGATTCCGACCCTGGTCCTGCACGTGAGAGACGACGGCATGATCCCCTTCGACGAGGGTCGTCGCCTGGCGGCTCTGATCCCCAATGCCCGATTCGTACCGCTGGAAGGTC
>CAZKJJ010000531.1:0-2059 GCA_964553055.1 uncultured Acidimicrobiia bacterium | reverse complement strand
GCCCCACCGCCAGTCGGATTCACCAGGACTTCACGTAGGGACCGAGGCACCCGATTCGGGCCCAGCCGTGGCGCGAGCGGAACATGGGCAGCCTCAGGCGTAGGAGAGCTATGCGCCCATGTCTTCTCTCAAGCTAAACCGCCTCGGCGCCGATACACCCCTGGAGTCCCGGCCGGCGTTGATATCGCACCGAGCGACAACGGAGTATCCCCCTTCCTCCGACTCTTACGCCGGCCGGGTTCTCTCTTGTGACTCGGGGGCCCTGGGCTCGACGGAGCTGTGCCTCGCTTTCGAAGGCAACCCAGGCACGGTCCCCGTCAGGCGGCCACATCCCTGCCCATGTCCGTGAACAGTGTGAACTCGGGAAGGAAAGTCATGTCGATACGGCCCACCGCCCCCGATCGGTGTTTCGCTACCAGGATCTCCGCAACACCCTTCGACTCGATGTCATCAGGGTGGTAGTACTCGTGCCGGTAGATGAACATGACGACATCGGCGTCCTGCTCGACTGCGCCTGACTCCCTGAGATCTCCCAATCGAGGCCGCTTGTCTTCTCTCTGCTCCACTGCCCGGTTGAGCTGTGACACGGCCACGATCGGCACCTCGAGCTCACGTGCCAGCTCCTTCAGTGATCGGCTGATCTCTGCGATCTCCTGTTGGCGATTCTCACGTCTGAGACCGCTCATGAGCTGGAGGTAATCCACGACCACCAGGTTCAGCCCCACGGACCTCCTCAGCCTCCTACACTTCGCCCGAATGTCGGTCACGGTGACCTGCGCCGCATCGTCCATGTAGATCGGGATCTTGTGGAGGCGGGCGGCTGCCGTCACGACTCGCTGCCACAAAGGCCCGAGGTTTCCTGTCCGCAGTTTCATCGAGTCGACCCTTCCTACACTGCACAGCAGCCTCTGCACGATCTCCTCCCTGCTCATCTCGAGGCTGAAGACGGCGACGACCTCACCACGGGCCGCCACGTTCTGTGCGATGTTCAGTGCCAAGGCGCTCTTGCCCATCGAGGGTCTGGCTGCCACGACGATGAGGTTCGACTTCTGCAGTCCTGCCAGCTTCCGGTCAAGGTCGCGGAAGCCGGTTGCCAGACCAGTGAACTCCGAGCCTGATTCGGCCATCTCCTCGATCTTCTCGAGCACGCCCTCGAGCATGGGACGGACCGGCTGCAGCCCGTCCCCTATACGCTGCTGGGCGATCCCGAGCACGCTCTGCTCAGCTCGATCGAGGATGTCGATGATGTCGCCCTCCTTCTCGAGAGCAAGATCGGAGATGATCGACCCAGCTCGGATGAGGCCTCTTCTGAGAGCCGTCTCCTCAACGACGCTGGTGTAGTAGGTGACGTTGGAGGCCGTCGGCACCGCGTCGATCAGGCGCGTGAGGGAGCTGACTCCCCCAACACGTTCGAGCTCCTCCCGACGCCTGAGCACGTCTGACACCGTCACCGCATCGATGGGCTGGTTGTCGTTGTACAGGTGGACGATCGCCTCGAAGATGGCCTGATGCGCAGGGACGTAGAAGTCACCAGGCGACAGACGATCCATCACCTCGTTGGCGGCGTCGGCGGACAGCATCACCGATCCGAGCACCGACTCCTCTGCTTCGAGGCTGTGTGGCGGAACGCGGGTACCTACGGTCACCGCAGTCCTTCAGGCGGGAATGACGTCGACGACGAGCATCACCTCGACATCTGGATGGAGCTTCACGTTTGCCCCGTGGAGGCCGATGCTGCGGATGGGCTCCGGGATCAGCACCTTTCGTCGATCGAGCTCGATGCCCGTGAACTTCTTGACGCCCTCGACCACGTCCGTGGGGCCGACCGAGCCGAACAGCCTGCCTTCATCGCCTGCCTTGGCCGCGATGACGATGTGCGTGCCCGTGAGCGCCCGGGAGATCTCCTCGGCTTCCTCCAGGGCCCTGCGATCTGCCTCCTGGCGGGCGACGCGCAGTTTCTCGGCGTCCCGAAGCGAGCCGGGTGTGGCCTTCACTGCCAGGCCCTGTGGGAGCAGGTAGTTCCTTCCGTATCCGTCTGCGACATCCACCACATCGCCGG
>CAZKJJ010000530.1:913-2060 GCA_964553055.1 uncultured Acidimicrobiia bacterium | reverse complement strand
GACGCGATCGCAGAGTCCGAGATGCAGGTGTACCTGAGCATCGCGGAAGACGACGCCGACGCTCTCGACGGGATCACCCCACGGACAATCTTCGCGTCGGCGATGATCATGCTGAGCGAGCACGCGAAGGAGATCCGAGAGGCCATCGGCGCGGCGGCCACGATGATCGAGATGCAGAAGCGGGCACGGCTGGAGCACGAGCTGCGACAGCTCGACCGCCGAGACGAACTCCTGCTCCGGTACCGAGACTTGGACGAGGAGCAGGTCTCGCTGGAGCGCCTCATCGACCGCCATCCCATCCCCTTCGGCGAGCGCAAGCCGACCTCCGAAGCCGTCCGACGACACCGCCTGATGAACGGGGACGGGCCTCCTCCGACGCGCGCCGAACGCGGCGTGGTGGCGCTGCTCGATCTCCTGAAGGAAGAGGTCGGGCGATGATGAACGCAGCATGGCGCCGGGTTCTTCAGCAGCTTGAAACTTGCCCCCGCGGCACGTTCTTGCGCGTGCCGAGATCCTCGGTTCTCCATCCACTGGACGCCGGCTTCCAGTACTCGATCGGCCTACCACGAGGCCAGAGCGCCGACTTCCGGCTGACCCTGCCGGATTGTCGCGGGCTGCACGTGCAGGACTTCGGTACCCACTACGAGGCCCACGTGGACGTCGTGGACCCTGCCTGTGATCTGGGGGAGCACCTCTTCGAAGATGCGCCGGGCGCATTGGTCGCATCGGCCGCCGGCCTGGGCGGGCTGGCGGGTCTTGCGGTTGGCCGAGACGGATCCGCGGCCCTGGTGGGGGTGCTAGTCGGCGGAGCGCTCGGACTGGGCCTGCTCGCGCTCAGGGAGAGCGGCCACCTGCCATCGGCTAGGTGAACAACTCCCACGGGTCGGCGTACGTTTGAGCAACATGGCGAGCCGTTCGATCGAACGCTTCGTGCCATCCTGGGCCGTCTCGATTTGAGCCCCGGAAGTAGTGATTGGCCACAGCTTCGGCCGCAGCGTGCGCGTCGCAGGTTGGGTGGCCCGTCGGGGCTTCGCCAACGAGTTCCAGGGCGTGGAGAACGTCGTCGAGCACATCCTCCGAGACCACGTCGCTCCAGGAGGAAGGTAGCAAGTCGGCCATCATCGCTCGATGCGCCAGCTCGAATCCC
>CAZKJJ010000530.1:0-903 GCA_964553055.1 uncultured Acidimicrobiia bacterium | reverse complement strand
GTGTTCGAGCGGCAAATCCCAAAGCTCGGTCGCGTAGCGGCTCGGCACGCCGCGAATCTGCTCATCGCTCAGCCGGAACCATTCCCCATGACACCGGTGGTCCTTGTAGTCGGCGTGCAGTCCGCGCTCGATGACGATTGCTTCCGCCTCCGTCGATGCTTCCGCCTCCGTCGATGCTTCCGCCTCCGTCGATGCCTTCACTGCGGCAACGAAGAGCAACTGGGTGGGCGACACCAGCCGAAGGCTTTGCACCCGTCGGAGCCCCTGAGTCGTGTACCCCACCTTCACGAGGCGGGTCACCGAGCAGCGAACGAAGTAGACGAACACCAGACCCAGGCTGTGTGGGGATCGGGGGAGACGGATCGACTGGATACTTGATCTCACAATGGGGGACGCCCGCTCGCTCCAGGAGCGTCTCGCTGACGAGCGGTCGTGACGGAAGCCGGCCGTGACTATTCAGGAGGCTGATAGATCAGAGCGTCGAGAAGCGCGATACGGGCTTCCCATGCCTGATGCTCGTAGCGGTCGTCAGGAGGCGGGGCCAGACACCAGGCCAGCGCCCAGAGGTCTTCGTGCCAGTCCAGGTAGGCAGACGCCGTCGCCGGGGCGTGACCCCACAGGTCGCGCACCCGATCCTTGTTGGCATTGTTGAGGGTTACGAACCGGTCCGGGCGCTTCACGGCAAGCAGTCGACTCGCCACGCCCAGCCCCACGCCGTGGAGACTCGTCAGACCCTTCAGGACTGACTCTGCGAGGGCTCGCGTCACTGGCCCTTCGAGCGGGACCCGGTCCAGCCATTCCGCGAGTAGCTCGGGCTGACCATTCACGAGTGCCTTGAACCGTCCGGCTGCGGGTTCTACGAAGTGTGATCACCCGTTCTACGCCATCGTGATCACGGGATCG
>CAZKJJ010000529.1:0-2061 GCA_964553055.1 uncultured Acidimicrobiia bacterium | reverse complement strand
GGCAGCCGGCCCACCGGGAGACCGACACGATGGACACGTTCGTGGACTCCTCCTGGTACTTCCTGCGCTACTGCGACGCCCAGAACGACGAGGCGATCTTCGACCCCGCCAAGGCCGGCTACTGGATGCCTGTCGACCAGTACATCGGAGGCGTTGAGCACGCGGTCCTGCATCTGCTGTATGCCAGGTTCATCACCAAGGTCCTGCACGACATGGGGATGGTCTCGGTCGACGAGCCCTTCGAGCGGATGTTCACCCAGGGGATGATCACCATGGGCGGCGTGGTGATGTCGAAGTCCAAGGGCAACGTGGTCGCCCCCGACCATTACTACGAGCAGTACGGGGCAGACGCCATCCGGTTGTACGAGCTGTTCATCGGCCCCGCCGCCGACGCCATCGAGTGGAGCGACCGCGGAATCGAGGGCACGTCGCGGTTCCTCGACCGGGTGTGGCGCCTCGGGACCGGGGAGATCGGCGAGATCACGGAGCGGGAGACGACGGAGGCCGACGGGAAGATCACGTCGGCAGCGCATCGGACGCTACGGAAGGTGACGGAGGACATCGACCGGTTCGCCTTCAACACGGCGGTCGCAGCCTTGATGTCCTTCTCCAACGCCTTGGCCGACTACGCCAAGGCAGGTGCCCGGCGGGAGACGTTCGAGCAGGTCTACGAGCTGCTTCTGCTGATGTTGGCGCCCATGGCTCCGCACATGGCGGCCGAGCTGTGGGAGATGACAGGTCACGGCTCGATGCTGGCCAGGGAGTCCTGGCCTGCCTGGGACGCTGAGTTGGCCGCTGAGGAGACCGTCACGCTCGTGGTCCAGGTCGACGGCAAGGTACGGGACCGCTTCGAGGTCCCCGTCGACATCGGCCAGGAAGAGGCAGTCGAGATGGCGATGGCGTCGAGGAGGGTCCAACGCTGGCTCGGCGACGGCGAGCCGTCCAATGTCATCGTCCGTCCTCCCAAGATCGTCAGCATCGTCACCAACTGATGCTTCCCGTCTCCCAGCTGCTCTCCGAGGGCGGTCTCGACGTCTCGCAGGTGAAGGCCCAGCTCGACGGGGTCGATCCGGAGCGGGTGCCCGTGCGCCTGGCTCCATGGTGGGTGAGGGCGGCCTGGCCTTCGGGGATCGTGGCGATGACCGTCCCCTGGGTGATCTGGGTGCATCCCACGGTCATGGACTGGGAGCCAGCCAGGCGGGCGAGGCTGATGGTCCACGAGCTTGCCCACTCTGCACAATTGCGCAGGCTGGGCTGGGCAGGGTTCTCGATTGCCTATCTGAAGGAGTACCTGCGAGGACGGCTCCGGGGGATGTCGCATCAGGAGGCCTACCGCTCCAACCCGTTGGAGGTCGAGGCCAACGAGCTGCGAGCACGCTTCACCTGACGCGGTTTCCGGTCAATCTCAGGCCCCGTATACGGGTCTGAGATTGACACGAACGCGGGAGAAAGAGGCCTAGGCCTTCCTTCCAGGGCCGCAACCTGATACAACGCCCGTGATGGCGCGCCCCGGGCGCGCCATCTCTCATGGAGGCGAGGGTGGGGAGCGGGCAGGCACAGGTGATCACGGCGGTAGGGGCCGGGGTGCTGGCGCTCGGCGCCGCCCTCTGGTTCGGGAGAGGCGGGGCGCCTGACCCACCCCCTGAGCCACCGGTCGTCATGGAAGCGGAGGCACCCGCGGCCGAGCCCCATCTGGTGACGGTCCACGTCTCTGGAGCAGTCGCCGCCCCTGGGCTGGTGCAGGTGCTCGATGGAGCCAGGGTGGCCGATGCGGTGGCGGCGGCCGGAGGCGTGCTCCCTGACGGCAACCTGGGAGGCCTCAACCTGGCCGCCCCGATCTCGGAGGGGCAGCACATCGTCGTCCCACACGGAGCAGGCAGCGGAGGGGACAGCGGAGCACTCGGCGCAGCGACGGGGGACGGGATCGTCCACCTGAACACTGCCACCGCCCAGGATCTCACCGCTCTGCCAGGCGTGGGGCCTGTCCTGGCCGAGCGGATCGTCCAGTACCGGGAGACGCACGGTCCCTTCACGGTCCTGGAGGACCTCCTCGACGTGCCA
>CAZKJJ010000528.1:0-2067 GCA_964553055.1 uncultured Acidimicrobiia bacterium | reverse complement strand
CGAGGCAGCCGATGCTGACTCCCGAGTCCTTCATGAATTGAATGCCCTGGGCGTGAGTGCTGCCATCCACAACGTCGAGAAACACGTGGGTAGCGCCTGCCGTGGCCGGTATAGCGAGTATCCCGATGACCACCGCGATGACCGCGGTTCGCCGCCGAATGCGTATGGAGTACATCCTCTTCCCCTCTCTTGAGCCGTCACTCCGCAGCTGACCATAGGGAGTCCGTCTCGAACCTGCTCACAGAAGTGATCTGAGGGCAGCAATGCGACAATCCTGCTCTGAGAGAGTGGCAGCCGGTTAGCTTGGCCTCAGTGTCGGGACGGGGGGAGGATGAAGCAGCGCCGGGGGAGACGGACCCACAACTCGATTGTGAGCATGACTCTGGTCGTGTGGGTGGTCCTCCTCGCGGTGCCCGCGACGGCATTAGCCGGTGGTGCACCGCCTGCAGCGGGCGAGGAGCCGGCGCTGGACGTCGTGCCATCGGAGTTCCTGGTCAGGGTTCCGCCTGGAGCGGGCGAGGTCCCGGGGTTGTTCGGCGCTGGCTCCGCACGGGCGGTGACCGACGACTGGACGCTCATCAGGGTCGAGAGCCCTGGCACGCCTCGAGACGTGGCTGCCACCCTCAGCAGAGAGCTCGGGACCGAGGTCGTCCCGAACGTGATCCTCCACACCTTCGGTGTCGGGGAGCCCCGTTTCTCGGAGCAGTGGGCGCTGGAGAACACAGGCCAGACAGGAGGCACACCAGGAGCGGACGTGGACGCCGTCGGAGCATGGGCCCTCGAGACAGGAGACTCCTCGGTGGTGGTGGCGATCGTCGACTCGGGCGTCGATCTCAACCATCCTGACCTGGCCTCGCAACTGTGGACCAAAACCGGTGAGGTGCCAGGCAACGGTATCGACGACGACGGCAACGGATTCGTCGATGACTTCCTCGGATGGGACTTCGTGGCAGGGCCGGTGGGCGATGCATCTCCAGACGACGAGTACGGCCACGGAACGCACGTCGCAGGGATCGCCGGTGCAGCCTGGAACAACATCGGCGTCGCCGGTCTGGCACCTGGCGTCCGTCTGATGGCGGTCCGGGTCTGTGATGCGGGTGGCTCGTGTTCTCTTGCCGACGTTGCGGCTGGCATCGAGTACGCGGCGTCCAACGGCGCAGAAGTCGTCAATCTCTCGTTGGGTGCGACCGTCCCGGAGTTCTTCATCGGTCCGGTCCGAGACGCCATTGCCGACGCTCCGGGAGTGGTCTTCGCTGCCGCGGCGGGCAATGGCGGCTTCGACGGCATCGGCGACGACAACGATGTCTTCCCCGTCTACCCCGCCTCCCTGGATCTCCCCAACATCGTGGCCGTAGCCGCCACAGACCACAACGACCAGCGAACCTCGTGGTCGAACTACGGCGCAACGACCGTCGACCTCGGCGCACCCGGTCAGAGCATTCTGTCGAGCGTCATCGGCGGCTGGCAGTTCTCCTCAGGGACGTCGATGGCCACCCCGCACGTGGCAGCCACTGTCGCACTCGTCCTCTCCGCCCAACCTCTGTTCGGAGGTAGGGAAGCGATCGAGACTGTTCTCGACACGGTGGATCCCATAGCCTCGCTTCTCGGCAGGACCGTGACCGGGGGGCGCGTGAACACGGGACGTGCCGTTCTCGTGGCGGACGAGTTCGTAAACCTGGCGCCGACAGCTGTGGCCTCGGCCAACGTGAAGTTGGGACGGGCCCCGCTGACGGTCGAATTCGACGCTTCCCAGTCGGCCGACCCAGATGGCGTCATCGAGCAGTACTCCTGGTCTTTCGCGGCGGCTGGTGTCGCCCAGGTCATGGCCGCGGTGCAGGGTGTGGCGGTGACCCACACGTTCGTGGACCCGGGCGTCTACGAGGTGACACTGACTGTCACGGACCACTTCGGGAGCGCGGCCACAGACCGCATCGAGGTTCTGGTCGGCATCGACTTCTTGGACACCCGTTCGTCGCAGTTCGATCTCGACATCGCCTGGCTGTCGGCTCTGGGGATCACGCGGGGCTGCTCCCTCGACGGGCCGTTGTTCTGTCCCCTCGCCCCGGT
>CAZKJJ010000527.1:0-2067 GCA_964553055.1 uncultured Acidimicrobiia bacterium | reverse complement strand
AGAGCGAGTCGCGGCCGACCAGGACCTGGCACATCGAGCGGCCACTGCCTGCAGGGAGCACGGATTGATCTCGCGGGCTCTGGGAGGAGGCGGCTTGCAGATCTCACCTCCTCTCATCATGAACCGCTCAGAGCTGGACGAGCTGGCGGAACGCATGGTGGCAGGCCTCAACGAGGTCGTCTGAGGCTTCAGGCCGCATTTCGCCTGCTGAACACGGTGATCAACATGACGGCGACGGTCACCACGAAGATGATCGTCCCCGGCACGTTCACCTCAGGCCTGATACCGATCCGGGCAGCTCCTCAGATGCACAGGGAACTTGACCACCTGACTCAAAGCGAGAAATGCTCGAAGGCGAAGAGGGCGGGAAGACCCCACACGGCCCAGAAGTCGCCCGTCTTGGGACGCATGATGGCGGCGCCGCACGTCGCTGCGAAGTAGGGAGGCTGAGCCGTCCGGCAGATGGCGTCCTGGTCCCTGGTGAGGGCCTGCAGATGATCCAGCGTGATGGGCCGCTCCTTGAGCAGCTCCGTTGCCCTCTGCAGCCTGGCCTCGGACGAAGCTTGGAGCTCCGCGGGGCGGGCGGCTTGGAACTCCCTCGTCTCTGGGACGAGGCAGTGGTTCGTGTGCACGAGCACCTCGTCCATGAGGGGAAGAACATGGCGACGGCTCGGCATGGCCTCGACGTCGTAGCCGGTCCCGTGCCGGTCGAACAGGAGGTAGTTGTGAGCCCCTGCGAGGTCCGCTTCGAGGATGCACGCGAGCGCATCGTCGATGGTCGACTGCTGGAGGACCTTGCGTACGACGAAGGGCCAGGTGACGCCAGGCCTGCCGTCTCGACTCGAGAGGTCGTTGATCCCGACCGCGATGCCTGCCTCGTTCATCCCGATCTGGCCGAGGCACCCGACGGTCGAGAACACGAGCGAAGCCGGTCCACGGTCAGGACGAAGTTCGAGCAGAACGACGAACGGCTCAGCCGTCTCGTGCATATCCCAGGTCTGTCCGAAGAACCCTGCACCGTCCGCGATGTCGTCCGACACGATGAAGGCAGTGCAGGTGTCCTCGAACGGAGCGTCGCCGAAGTGGGCTCGGACGACGTCGACGAAGTCGGTGAAGCCCCCAACGACGACCGCCTCAGCGAGGCTGAGACCTGCGGCCTCTGCCATCGCGGTCATCTCCTCGAAGAGGTCAGGCGCGTATGTCCTGTGGGCGGGAAGACACGCTTCAGCGAGTTCCAGCATGCTCAGACGATCCGCGGCCTCTCCTGCCCAGACGCCCTCGTGAGAGAGCCGGATCCGCTCCGCGGCATAGGCTCCGATCTCGCCTGCGTGACGATTCCCATGAGCCTCGCCGCGCTCCGAGGGGCTGCCTTGGAGCGGCAGAACCCGTATCGGTCTGGTCATCAGCTGGTCCATGCCGACGATGAGCCTACCGAGCTACCGGTTCCTGGACTCGGTGGGCAGGTAGTCCGAGTTTCCTGTCAATCTCAGCCCCCGTAGGAGGGTCTGAGATTGACACGAACCGGTAGGGGAGCCCTCAGCGGATGACCAAGTCGGGGTGCTTCCGCACCCTGGGCTTGCGGGCCGCCACGTCGTCCGCCAGTGACCGGAAGGCGGCCGCGGCTTCGGAGTCCGGCGCGGCGACAGAGACGGGCAACCCTCGATCGGCCCCCTCCCGCATGGCAGGGACGAGGGGGATGCTCGCCAACAGCGGCACATCGAGCTCCTCCGCCAGCTTGGCTCCTCCCCCTTCGCCGAAGATGCGATAACGCATCCCGTCGTCTGCCGTGAACCAGGACATGTTCTCCACCACGCCCATGATCTCCTGCTTGACCTTCCTCGCCATGAGGGCGGCCCGCTTGGCGACCCGCTGTGCGGCGGGCTGCGGCGTCGTGACCACGATGACCTGGGCCTGGGGAAGGAACTGGCTCAACGAGATGGAGACGTCCCCTGTTCCAGGGGGCATGTCGACCAGCAGGAAGTCCGGATCGTCCCACCACACGTCGTCGAGGAACTGCTGGACGGCCTTGTGCAGCATCGGTCCCCGCCAGATCACCGCCTGGTCCTC
>CAZKJJ010000526.1:0-2069 GCA_964553055.1 uncultured Acidimicrobiia bacterium | reverse complement strand
GAGTACTCGCAAATAGGCGCACAGCAACTCACGTCAAGAGATCTACGAGGTCAGCGACCGAAGTTACGACGTGCCCGGGATCAGCTATGCCGTGGGGCCAAGACGCGCCGCCGCGGTTTATCCAGACCGGCTCTAGACCCGCGTGCCGAGCGCCCTCGATATCGGCCCACGGTCGATCACCGATGTAGACTGCTTGATCTGTACTCACTTCCAGTTGCTCGCAAACAGTCCAAAACATCGAGCTGTGCGGTTTGTACACTTTGACGTCCTCCGATGCGACGATTGCATCGAACTCGAGAGCATTCAGTGCGATGCCCTCGTCCAGGAAGTCCCGATCTGCGTCTGCCAGCAGCCCGACGCGGAACCGACCCCGCAGACAATCGAGAGCGGGGCGAACGTCAGGGTAGGCGAGCGCTTTCGCGTGGGCTTGCCCGTAAGCGTCAGCTGCCGCCTCTGGTGGCTCGTCGACCTTCCAAAGCCGAAAGAGGTCGGCGAAGCGTTTCAGCCAGGTATCTCGGAAGCTCACAAACGGGGGCACCGGCCCGTCTGGGTGGGGCCGTTCCACACCGGCAAGCCGTACCGCGGAGTCGCTGACAATCTCTTCACGCCACTGGCGAAAAGCCTCTCCCGACTGAAGCTGCACGCCTGCGCCCTCAGCGATCCCATCGAAGAGGCGCTCCCGCATCGGAGTGGAGAGCTCCGCCAGCGTCTCGTAGTAGTCGAAGATGACCGCCTTCGTTTCACGCATAGTCGCCTCCAAACTTGTTCGCGACGTCGATCTCACGGTTCGTGAGCCTCCCAGAACATAGCGACGGCTCCCAGGTCGTGCCCTCCCCTCCACGTTATGGGGAAGGCCGTTACGTCAACTCTTCTCGACACGCCGTCCAGCGCCTGATAGCGGACACGTCCATGTGATGGCCGGCGCTTCCTGTGAGCGAGGGTGAGAGGAAAGACGTCAAGACTCAAGGGAGAGCCATCATCGGCGGTCAGGTTGAACATGGTGGGCAGCGCGTCGAGCGGCATATCGCCGGCCTCGGCGAAGGGTAGGCCCAGAAGAGCCTCAGCCGCTTCGTTGTAGAAGATGAGTACTTCATCCCGATTCGCGACCCAGATCGGCATCATCATGTGGCTCGCCCACTGCTCCAAGAGGATGAGCGCGAGTTCACCCTGACGCATCTTTCGTCACTCCGTCTGCTGGGACGCGAGTTGACCGAGGTCAGACTCGCCCGACGAGGCTCTTCAACAACGCATTCGTGCGCGCCAGCGAGCTTGCTTCGTCCTGGCCATCCGTGAAGGGACCAGCGACAAGGTCGGTGGCCCCAGCAGAAGCAATCCTGCGCACTCCATGCTCGACCTCCGCCTCATTGCCGATGATGGCGACGTCCAGCGGACTTGCCACACCTTCGATATCCAACATGCGCCGGTATGCCGGCAACAGACCGTAGAACTGTTCGGCTTCTGAGGCGCCTTGCCGTGCCGAAGATGGATCATCGGTCACACATACGGGAAGGCACACGCAGATGCGCGGCGTTGGACGTCCCGCCTCCTCGGCAGCGGCAACAATACCGGGCACGATATGAGTCTCGATGGTCTTGGGCCCAGTGAACGCCGTCACCGTACCATCGGCCAACTCGCCGGCGACCCGAAGCATGATCGGGGCCAACCCAGCGAGAAGAATCGGGAACGGTTTGGCCCCGGGCACATGCATCGTGTCGTTTAGAGTGTTGACACGATAAAAGTCTCCGCTAAACGCAACGGTCTCATTGTGGACGAGCGCCCGCAGCACCGAAATGTATTCACGTGTGTGCTGTGCTGGACGGTCGTACGAGAGCCCAAGCACGTCCTCGACAATGAGTTTGTGAGAAGGGCCGATTCCCAGCGTCAGCCGGCCGCCGGCCGCTGACTGTGCCGTGAGCGCCTGCCGGGCCATCACGAGCGGGTGCCTGGGGAACGTTGGAACTACCGCGGTGCCAAGTTCTATGCGACGGGTCCGCACCCCGGCGAGCGCGATGCTCGTCAGCGCATCGGCGAAATTCGGCAACTGAGCGAACCATACGCTGTCGAAGCCG
>CAZKJJ010000525.1:0-2085 GCA_964553055.1 uncultured Acidimicrobiia bacterium | reverse complement strand
AGCAGAACACCTAACGGCTCCACTCCGGACGGGATGACGAGGACTCAATCGATGTCTTCCGCACTCGTCCTCCTCGCCCCCGGCTGCGAAGAAATCGAAGCCGTGACGATCATCGATATCCTCCGACGCGGCAAAGTCGAAGTCACAGTCGCCGGGGTCCGCGACGATGAGATCCTCGTCGCATCGAGGGGCGTCCGCTTGAAGCCGGAAGTTGCCCTCGACGTAGTCATTGCGTCATCCACCAGTTTCGACGCAGTGGTTCTGCCGGGCGGACAACGCGGAGTCGACCACCTCAAATCCGACCCTCGGGTGCTCGACTTGATCCGTACCCAACTCGCCTCCGAGCGACTGCTCGGCGCTATCTGCGCAGCTCCTCAGGCCTTGCGCGAAGCCGGTGTGCTCACGAACCGTCGGATCACCAGCTTTCCGGGCGCCGTTCCACAGGATGGGGAGGGCTACACCTATCTGACCGACAACGTCGTGGAAGACGGAAACCTCGTCACTTCGCGAGGTCCTGGAACCGCAGTCGACTTTGCCCTGCATCTGCTCGCGCGGCTGGAGGGACACGCTACTCGGCAGGATGTCGAGTCCAAGCTCACCGGCAGGTAGCTAGCGCCGACCACTCGCTGATGGACATGTGCTCTCTTCGTGAGTGAGCCACACCTGAGCAATTACTCAAAGAAGGCATTCGACAATGCCGCACGATGGATAGTCATAGCCGAACCAGGTCAGGGGAGGCTCGGCTATGCCGGCACAATTGTGTAATGACATGTAATCGCTCCTGCCCCATCTGGGGAATGTACTAGCGCGCGCGCTGCCCTATGTTGATTCCCCGCGACGGCAGAAAACCCTGCACCCGTTTGAGCCGTCGTTCCTCGGAGGACCGATCCGATCGGCCGCGCCCATGCTCCCCTTCTCTGACGACCCAGTTCGGCACATCTTCGCTCCATCCCAAGCCCCGGGAGAAGACGAGTGAAACGCTTCCTGTTGCGGGTCTCGCGGGAAGCGTACCAACTCGACGGAACTGACAGCGAGTGGTCGCGTTCGATTGGGAGCGCCGCTCTGCCTCTCTTGTCTGCGGGTCAGGGACTGATCGCCCAGATCTTTTCAACCGATCCGGTCCAGTGCCGCGCGACGGAGTTCGTCCGCGCTCCCGCAAGGCTGGACCTCGCCTTCCAAGCGCTCCCGCTGAACGACGATATCTATCGTCGACTGATCCTGGACGGGAGTGGAACCAAATCCGCCTCAGAAGTGTTCCGTGAAGCATCGAATGACTTCATCCACGGTGGCGTCCCTCAAGACTACATTTGGCTCGTCGCCCACGATGGGATGGGAGGAGCCATTACCCTCGCGACTCCCCACTCCGAAGCCCGGCGCCTCCCTCCCAGGATCGAACAGGTGCACGCCGCGCTCATCCCGCACCTCTCGGCAGGGCTTCGGCTTCGCCGCTTAGTCGCCAGACTTGCCGACGACTCCAATCTGATCGAGGGCGTCTTTCGTCCGGATGGGCACGAGTATGGCGTCAGCGGCGCCGCCCGGCTCGGATCGAACCGTCAACTCCTTCGAGACGCCGTTCTCAGGGCCGAGAAGGCCAAAACGGGGCAGGGCGGGAGCCCCTGCGACTTTTCTCGCGATGCCTTGATCGAAGGCCGCTGGAGCTTGGTAGAGCGATTCGAATCCAATGGAATCCGCTACTTGGTCGCCTATCGCAATCCGGAAGGCGTCGGGGACGTTCGTCAGATGTCGGAAGGCGAACGCGAAACCAGTCGATTGGCTGCACTCGGTATGGGCAACCGGGACATCGCCAAGGCTCTAGGCATTCCGGTGTCGACGGTCGCTAGCCAAGTCCAGTCAGCAGTGACCAAACTGGGTATCACCTCCGCGCTCTGCCTCCCCTCTGTCTGGACCGACGGCGCCCACCGAGGGCCTGAACTAGGTTTGGAAGAGCTCGTTACCCTCCGAGTAGGAGAGAAGTTGCCGGCGTCGGTGGCGCTCACCCCGGCCCAGGACAAAGTCCTCGAGGCGCTGATGGAGGCAAAGTCGAATGCCGATATCGCGCAGAGTCGAGGCGCGAGCGTTCGAACT
>CAZKJJ010000524.1:0-2085 GCA_964553055.1 uncultured Acidimicrobiia bacterium | reverse complement strand
GGAGGCAAAGGGGCCCTCGTTGCCGCCGTCACCAAGGATCTGGTCAGCGGAGGGGTTCGCGCAGGAGATCTCGTGGCTGGTGCGGCGCGAGCCCTGGAAGGCGGTGGCAGCACAGACGCCGAGCTGGCGCAGGCCGGTGGTCCGCGGGGCGACCGCCTCTCCGAGGCGCTGGAGATCGCCCGTGAGGACGTTGCTGCGAGCCTTGGAGGAGTCTGAAACTGGGAAGAGTCCTGGCTCTCGACCATGGCACTCGACGCATCGGCATCGCCGTTTCGGATCCTTCGAGGACGATCGCCCAGCCGTACGCCACCTGGGATGCGGGCGATCCTGAGCTGCTGGGACGCCTCAGGGCCTTGATCGACGAACAGGAGGTGGAACTCGTCGTCGTAGGTCTCCCGTTGTCTCTCTCGGGCGAGGAAGGCCCTGCGGCCACCAGCGCCCGTCGGTTCGCGTCCCGCCTCGCCCAGGAAGTCGACGTCGAGGTCTTGATGGTCGACGAGCGGTACACCACGAGCATCGCAGAGCAGACGCTTCTCGAGGCGGACGCCGATCGTGCCACGCGCCGGGAAGCCCGAGACCGAGTGGCGGCAGCAGTGCTCCTGCAGGGATATCTGGAGAGGCGATGAACGAAGGCACCAGCAACCTGATCCGCTTGGGGTTGATACTCCTCAGCTCCTTCCTGATCGTCGGAGGAGCGATTGCCGGGGGAAGGTGGTTCGCGGGCTGGATAGGGGAGCTCGGTGTGGAGCGAGCCCCAGACGTACCCCCAGGGCAGCCTGTGGAGGTCGTCGTGCCGACCGGCGCCTCAGGGCAGCAGATAGGGGATCTGCTGGCGTCGCTGGGTGTCGTCGACTCGAGCGCCGTGTTCGAGGAGGCGGCCAGGACGGCGGAGGCCACCGAGGATCTCAAGGCGGGCACGTACCAGCTGACGACTGGCATGGATCCGAGCGCGGTCGTCGCGGCCCTCGTCGAGGGCCCGTTCGTCGAGACGTACTGGATCACGGTCCCCGAGGGCCTCCGAGTAGAGGAGATCATGGAGCGGATCGCGACCCAGTCCAGCATGAGCGTGGCAGAGCTGACCTCAGCCCTTTCCTCCGGTCGCGTGCAGAGCAGCCTTCGACCACCGGATGCCGGCTCCAGCCTGGCGTCATGGGAAGGCCTGCTGTTTCCCGACACGTACCAGCTGGCACGCAACTGGACGGCCGAAGAGGTCCTGACCGTCATGGCCAGGACCATTGAGGAACGATACGCGGCAGTGGAATGGAGCCAAGGACCGGCAGCCGAGCTCACCCCGACCGAGAGGTTGGTGGTCGCCTCCATCATCGAGTCAGAGACACGGCTCGATCGGGACAGGCCGCTCGTGGCGCGGGTCATCTTCAACAGGATCGACGCCGGGATGCCGCTCCAAATCGACGCCACGGTCCTGTATGCCATCGGGGTCAGAGGGCGGTCTCCGACTGCCCAGGAGCTCGAGACGGAGTCCCCTTACAACACGTATCTGTTCTCTGGCCTGCCTCCGACACCCATCAGCGCGCCTGGCGCAGCGGCCCTGGTCTCCGTCGCCGAGCCTGCCGAGGGGGACTACCTCTACTTCGTGCTCACGGGGGCGGACGGGAGCCATTCGTTCACGTCTGACTACGAGGAGTTCCTGCGGTGGAGGGACGAGGCCAGAGAACAGGGGCTCTTCTGAACAACCTGTAAAGGCGCCTCACCTTCACGCCGATCATGTCCTGGACAGCTTCCCAGGAGCATCCCGTGTCGCTTGGGGGTCGAACAGACGCATTTCCACTACCGGAGGTACTCCGCCTACTCGCCCGGTCAGGGCAGTCAGGTGAGCTGAAGGTGACAGGGACGGAGGGCGCGGGAAGCCTGTACCTGACAGGGGGCACGCTCAGCTACGGGACGACTCGTCAGTCCGACTTCGGTGAGCACGTGGTGGCTGCCGGCCTCTTCTCCGAGGGAGGGTGGCTGGAGGTCGAGCGCCGAGAGAAGACGATGACACAGGCGATCGAGGCACCGCCCGCGGCACTCGAGGAGTTCGTGCGAGAGCTGATCGTCGACGTCGTGTTCCGTCTGTCACGCGAC
>CAZKJJ010000523.1:0-2087 GCA_964553055.1 uncultured Acidimicrobiia bacterium | reverse complement strand
ACCGGTGGGGTGCCTCCAGTCGGCCCCGGGGATCCACGACCACCACTGATGGAAGCCATCGAGGCGGACAGGGCCCGCCGTCATGGTGAATACCAGTGAGCCAGGAACCAGGTCGTCGGGCCGCGCCCCGGGATAATCCTCCGCTTTGGGTGCGATCTCGGCAACTGTGACATGCCCGGTCCGTCCCACGAATTCGGCGAACTGGGAGTTGGTCACCGGTGTGGTGCCGATCCAGAACCCGTCGACGGTCATGGGCCGAGACGGACCCTCGTCGGGATAGTGCCGGTCCGAGCCCATCACGAACTCACCACCGGGGATCCAGACTCGTTCGGACATGGGACGGACGTTAGGCACGAGACACGAATCGGCTGGCCGGGGCTTTGCCAGCCGGCGGTGCGCCCATCGGCCACATGCTCCATTGGCTGACGTGACTCAGTCCAAGGTCGTTCATTGGTATTCGACGGTCAGGTCGTCGCCAACGACAGGGTCGATGCTCCCGCGGGGTGTCTCCAGCGCCCACCCGATAGGCCCGGGAGAGGGATAGAGAGGACATGGTTCCTCTGTGCAGGGTTCCATCTCGGTCGAATCGATCAAGCTTCCCTCGGCACCGAACCACCAAATATCCAGAGGAATCAGCGTACGACGCATGGTGAAGTTCACCGCCGTGGCGTCGTCGAAGACGAACAACATGCCCCCAATGCCCTCCGGAAGCGTCTCCACCATCGTCAGACCCTGACTACGGAGCGGCGGCGTGTCAGCTACCAAGACCGAGAGCCCCACGTCGCCGACCTGGATGAAGGCCTTCCCGAAACCGGACAGTGTCGGTGACGACGTTGTTGTAGATGTCGTCGAGGGCGTTGTCGCTGTGGTGATCGTGCCGGCTTCAGATGGCGGGGGAGTCGGCGGTGCCGTGCTCGTCGTGGCTGTTCGGGTGGTTGTGCTGGTCCTCGAAGGAGCCTCCACTGTGGGCGAGGTCACCGCGTCAGAAGTGGGTGGAGGGGTGGGGTCTCCGTCCAGGGTGGTGATCGACCCAATTGTCGTCGTGAGCTGTTGTGACGAGCCGGTGGGGTCGTCTCCGGCTTGTGTGCAGGCACACAGCACGATCCCGCAGATGACCAAGTAGTGCCCCAACCGTTGCGGCGACAGCCACGAGCTCATCTTCGGTCTCCGATGCACGGGTCAGCAGTATGGACGAGAAGCCGAGGGTCTTCGACAAGGGATCGCCCATCACCCCTTGTTAGCGGCCCACGCTCTCACAGCTGTCGCCATCCAACTCACCGATCGCTGGCGCGGAGAATCAGCCATCCAGTCGCAACCCGCATCCTGGGGCCGGCGAGAAACTACTTGAATCGGTCGATATGCGGCGGGCCGTTCTCCTGCGAAGCGTCCAGCGGGTCCTGGGTGGAGACTCGGAGGTGCGCGACGCCGCCTATGTGTGGAGTCGTCATCGCTGGATCGTGCCTTTCGCGACATTGGTGTTCGCCGCCATCGTCCTGCTGGCGCCGGTAGCCGGGGTCGAGGAATGGCCCAGTCGCATCGTGATCGGCCTGGCAGGAGTGGGAGTGGCCTTCCTGGCGACTACGGACTACCGGGTGGTGGCGGAGACGCGCACCGGGATCGTGGTGCTCAAGGTGAGCAGAATTCGACAGGTGGCCATTGAGTTCAGGGAGAACCTCGCCCGCGATGCAGACCTGCGGCCGGTGGGAGGGACCGTGCTCGCCACCGATTGGATGGTCGGCGACCATCGCTACACCGTTCCCCGCAGCTCTGAGCAGGCGATGGAGAGGATGGCGGAACGGCATTCCTCCCACCACTGACCAGGCAACAGCCGTGGGGTTTGCCGATTCGGCCCCCAACGTGCGATGTACGATCTTGCTTAAAGAGTCAGAGCCCGCAGCATCGAGGTCTCCGCCAGGCCGTGCCAGCTCTGGACGCTGTCCCTGAACGCACGCCAGGGTGTGAGGATCTCAGCGAACCGCCCGTCACTGCGCGCCACCTCGTCGAGTACACCCTCGAAGTCCTCCTTGAAGGCAGACAACACATCCTCGGGGAACTCCCTGATCTCGGCAACCTCCTCCACCTTGGCG
>CAZKJJ010000522.1:0-2089 GCA_964553055.1 uncultured Acidimicrobiia bacterium | reverse complement strand
ACCGCCTTGATGGTGTGGAGCCGGTTCTCGGCCTGATCGAACACGATCGAGCGCGGAGACTCGAACACCTCGTCCGTCACCTCCAGTGCGTCGAGTCCGTATGTCTGGAAGATCTCCTCGCCCACCGTGGTCTCGCGGTTGTGAAAGGCTGGAAGGCAGTGCATGAACTTGACGTGAGGATTGCCCGTCCGATCGATCAGGTCGCTGTTCACCTGGTAAGACCGCAGCAGTTCGATCCGCTCGCCCCAGACCGCGTGGTCCTCACCCATCGACACCCAGACGTCGGTGTGGAGGAAGTCGACACCGGTAACGCCCTCATCGATGTCCTGGGTGAGGGTCAGGCGGGCGCCGGTCTCGGAGGCGATCGACTCGCACACGCTCACGAGCCGTGCCTCGGGCCACAGCTCCTGCGGGGCGCACAGGCGCACGTCCATGCCGAACTTGCACCCGCCCACCATGAGAGAGTTGCCCATGTTTGCGCGAGCGTCTCCGACGTAGCAGAAGGCGATCTGACCCAGTTCCTGGTCGGAGTGCTCTGACATCGTGAGCACGTCCGCAAGCACCTGAGTCGGATGGAACTCGTCGCTGAGCCCGTTCCAGACGGGAACCCCTGCATGGCGGGCGAGCGTCTCGACCGTTGCCTGGGCTGCACCGCGATACTCGATCCCGTCGTACATGCGGCCCAGGACACGGGCAGTGTCCCTCATCGACTCCTTGCGGCCGATCTGTGAGCCCGAAGGCTCGAGGTATGTGACGTGAGCGCCCTGGTCGTAGGCGGCCACTTCGAACGCGGCCCTCGTGCGGGTCGACGCCTTCTCGAAGATGAGGGCGATGGTCTTCCCTGTCAGGCGTTGACGCTCGCTGCCCCCGTACTTGGCCGCCTTGAGGTCTTTGGACAGCTCCAGCAGAGTGCCCAGCTCCCCGGGCGTGAAGTCTGCCAGCTTCAGGAAGCTCCGTCCCTTCAGGCTGTGGGCCATGGCACCTCCTCTTCTCCATGCGGGCGCGGGGTGATCCAGTCTCCGGCAAGGGTCCTCACTGCCAATCGAGCGCCCCTCGTCCGATCAGCCTGCCTGCCCTGAGCCGTTCGTGGATGCTCAGCAGATCTTCAGGTCCGCCCACCTCGCCTATCACCGGGACGACGGCACCGCCTGTCACCAGCTCAGCCGCTTCGGCCACCTCGGCCTTGGTCGCGTACCGGGAGCCGAGAAGCACCAACTCCGAGAAGACGAGGTCGCGAGCCTCGATGGTGTGGGGCCGGTCACGGAAGGTGGTGAGCAACACGAGGCGGCCCCCCACGGCCAGCGACTCGATGGCCCATTGCATGGAGGACTCAGTGCCAACCAAGTCCACGATCACGGTGGGCCCGTGAGGAAACAGCGGTCCGAGCTGGGCGAAGTCCGAAGAGTCGTGCGCCTCGACGCCGCGGCCCTCGACAAGTGCCAGCTTGTCATCGGTCACGTCGAGCCCTGCGACCCTCGCTCCTCGCAGCGACGCAACCTGGATCATGTGGGCACCGACCCCACCTCCTGCTCCGATCACCGCCACCCGGTCCCCAGCCTCGATGCCCGCCCTCCTGGCCACATGGACCGGCGTCGCCACAGCATCGGGGATCACGGTGGCGTGGACAGGGTCGAGCGTATCTGCAATCCGTATCACGTTCCGAGCCGGAAGGACCGCCAGCGGGGCGTACCCCCCGTCGCGGTGCACTCCCACGAAGCCCGCCAGCCGCTCGCACGCGTTCTCGACCCCGGCCGTACACCGACCACAGCGTCCGCACACCAGGTAGAAGTAGGCGACGACCAACTGACCCAATAAGGACGCGGGCACTCCGTCGCCGACCTCCATGACCCTTCCCGCCAACTCGTGCCCCGGCACGCGAGGGAGGCCTGCTGTTCCGTCATCGAGGTCGCCGTTGATGGCGTTCAGGACGGTGCGGCCGATCCCGCACGCCGCAACGGCGATCGTCACCTCGTGAGGGCCGACCACCGGATCGGGGAACTCCTCCCAAACCGGCTCCGCTCCCCAGCCATGGATCCTGTATCCGAACACCCGGGCCTCCGCACGTCTCGAGCCGAGGGAACCGTGAGGC
>CAZKJJ010000521.1:0-2093 GCA_964553055.1 uncultured Acidimicrobiia bacterium | reverse complement strand
AGCCGAGCCGACATTCGAAGGTGAGGGCGGTCTCTTGGGGGACGCCCTCACTTCGATAAAAGCTCCAGCCGCCACATGAGCGACTCCCAGAACGGTTCCCCTCGCGCAATCAAGATCACCAGGGTGTCGGCTGCAATTGCCTTGCTGCTCACCTTCGCTGGCCCGCTCATCTGGCTGACTCTTTCGAGTCGAACCACCGGCGACATCACACGGGTCGAGGAGATCTTGTCGGCACCCGGAGGTGACGGTGATCGCACATCCTCGACCACGATGCAAGCCGCCGGCGCGAGGCCCAGCCTGATCCTGCCCAACGAGGCCACGCTGCTCGAGGACGTCGCCGCAGTGGGAGGGCGTATCCCGGTGGTCCTAGAGATCGCCTCAATCAACGTGAAGGCTCCGATCGTTCCCTATGGAGTCGACGGAGAGACGGGTCAAATGGACATCCCGAACAACGTCAGAGACGTGGCTTGGTACAGATTCGGGCCGTCTCCAGGGGAATCTGGCTCGGCTGTCCTTGCAGCGCACCTGGACCTAGCCGGCCAGGGGCCGGGCGTCTTCTTCTCCTTGCATGAACTGGAGCCGGGTGAGCGAGTGTCCATAGGCTTCGACGACAGCTCCACCCAGATGTTCCGCGTCGTCGGACGTGTCATTTACCACAAAGACGAACTTCCCCTCGGAACAATCTTCAGTCGTGAGGGCGCACCAGTGGTCACCTTGATCACCTGCGGAGGGGGCTTCAACGACTCGGAGCGGAGCTACGACAGCAACGTAGTCGTGTATGCGGAATCTCTCGGGCCCTGATTCGGGCTCACCCCCGCGCCCGAGGCACGGCACGCTGCGCCCGCCCAACCCCGGCGTCGAAGCAACAGCCATGGCTATGGGTGTCGGGCTGTGGAACACTGCTGTGCACCGGTCAGGCACGCCTGGTGTCGTGGCCCGCGCCAGAGTCCCGCCACGCTGTGACCAACTCCTCTGGGGAGCCAGTAGCACATGACCGGATCATCAGTCCCATGAGACCCACCAACCAGGGGTGGATCGTGACGGCCGCGCTGACCATCGTGCTGTCGGCCTGCGCATCGAAGACCGGGGACTCCACGAGCACCACTGCCCCGGCATCTACCACCTCCACCGCTTCGGCCAGTACCACCCCCCCGGAGGCCGGCTCGACGACACAGCCACCAACGACCACCACCGGCACACCGGAGAAGACCGGGCTCGTGGTCTACTTCCTTCTCGATGAGCTCGAAGAGAAAGCAGGGGGCCCGTTCCTCGTCCCGGTCTTCCGGGAGGCCACCCCGACTGACGATGTGGCCACTTTGACGCTGGATGCTCTTCTCGAAGGACCCACAGACGAGGAGACTGCCGGGACACCATCGATCTCCTCGGCGATCCCCGACGGGACGTCGGTCCTCGGCGTGGACATAGAAGACGGGCTGTTCGGGGTGGATCTCAGTAGCGAGTTCGACGACGGAGGCGGCTCACTGTCCATGTTCGCCAGGCTGGCTCAGGTGGTTTTCACCCTTACCCGGCTCGAAGGGATACAGCAGGTCGAGTTCTTCATCCAAGGTGAACCTGTGGATGTGTTCTCCCCGGAAGGAATCGAGCTCGACGGCCCCCAGGAGCGCTCCGATTACTACGACCTGCTGCCTCCGATCTTCGTCGACTCCCCGACATGGGGTGAGCCGGTCACCAGCCCGATCCAGGTGAGTGGGCTGAGCAACGTGTTCGAGGCGGCGTCCCAGGTAATGCTGACCGACGACGACGGTTTGGCCCTATTCGAGGAAACGGTTTTGGCCACCTGCGGCACTGGATGCTGGGGTGAGTGGGATATCGAGATCCCATACCGCGTCGATCGAGAACAGTTCGGCGCCCTGATCGTCTGGGCGTTCTCCGCCGAGGACGACAGCCGCATCCACATCCGCGAGTACCCGGTGCTTCTTCACCGGGGGGGAGGATGAGCTGAGACCGTTCGGTGTAATGTTGCCCAGCTGGAGACGCGGGTCGACACGCACCGGCCCAAGGGTCAAATGCCTCTGGTGCGTGGTCCGGCCTCCAGACACCCTGTGGTGAGGCCTGCCTTGTCCCAAACCGAT
>CAZKJJ010000520.1:0-2098 GCA_964553055.1 uncultured Acidimicrobiia bacterium | reverse complement strand
GACCACGTCGGCGCCAAGCGGCGGCAGAGTGAAGACGATCCTGTCGACCGCGGCCGCAATCAGAGTCTCGATGTCCTCCTTCTTGGCCGAATATGCGGTCACCTCGAACACGTCGCCTTCGCGGCCCGCATCTGCCACGGCCTCCCATACTGCAGATATCTGGCTGGCGATGTCATAGCGGGCGGCATTGGGGATCCAGCCGTCACAGAGTTCGACGATGTCTGCCAACGTCCGCGGTCCGGGATCGGCACCCATCACGATCGGTGGGTGGGGTTTCTGCACCGGCTTGGGCCAGGCCCAAGAGGGCTCCAGAGCGAGGAGGACTCCCTGATAGGAGGCATCGTCCTCGGTCCACAGCGCCTTCATCATCAGGATCTTCTCCCGCATCAGGACTCGACGCTGGAGGTATGGCGTCCCATGTTGGGCCATCTCCTCCTTGTTCCAGCCATAGCCCACACCGAAGATCAATCGGCCCCCTGACAGATGATCTAGGGATGCGACCTCCTTGGCGGTCCAGATCGGATCCCGTTGTGCGACCAGTGAGACCCCGGTACCCAGCTTGAGGGTGGTGGTCGCCGAGGCTGCATATGCCAACGCCACGAACTGGTCGAGGGTGCGCCAGTAGTGCTCGGGAAGAGCTGGCGCATCCTGGCGGCCACCCCACGGTGTCTGACGAGATACCGGGATGTGGGAGTGCTCGGGGAACCACAACGACTCGAAGCCACGGGCCTCGACTTCCCTGGCGAGTTCGTCGGGGCGAATTGATGTATCGGCGGGGGACATGAAGACTCCGTACTTCATTGGCCCACCGTATCTCATGAGTCTGAAGCAGAAAATCATCGAGGAGATCACGATGAGCGGCCCCATTCCCTTCGAGAGATTTATGGGGATCTCCCTATACGAGCCCGATGGCTTCTTCGGGGGAGACCGGTTGCGCTCGGAGAAGGGGGGCGACTTCTTGACTTCTCCCGAGGTGAGCCCGCTGTTCGGTGAGACACTCGCCACATATGCCGAGTCGATCCGTGCCCGGATAGGAGAGCCCTTTCAGTTGATCGAGGCGGCGGCCGGATCCGGCTCGTTGCTGCGACCCCTTCTCACCCAAATCGCAGTGGAGGCGACGGCGGTGGAGGTGTCACCCGCCGCCCGTGCCGCCCTGTCGCAGCTCGTCCCGGTCACGGAGAATCTTCCACCGACAATCAGGGGTGTGGTCCTGGCCAATGAGTTGCTGGACAATCTCCCCATGGCCCTGGCGCAGAAGACCGGTCGCGGGTGGCGGGAGCGGTGGGTGGGGATCGACGGTGAGGAGCTGACATTCGTCGACGCCGATCCCCGGTCTGACGTCGTGGACTGGCTGGATGCATACGCCGGTCCGGTCCACGACGGAGACTGGGTGGAGGTCCAGCTGGCGGCCAGAGCATGGATGGGGGATGTCATCGGCCGGATGGAGTCCGGTTCGGTGGTCGTCATCGACTACGGGGACACCGCCGAGAACCTCTTGCCACGTCGTCGAGACGGCACCCTGCGCACCTATCGAGCCCACCATCTCGGTCCCCATCCACTCGATGAGCCAGGAGAGACCGATATCACCGCCGATGTCAACTTCACCGCACTGATGGACCTGGCACCGAAGACGACACTTCACCGTCAGGACGACTTCCTCACCAAGTGGGGGCTCCGTCGTCGCCTATCCGGCCTGCGGAAGGCCGAACTGGAGGCGGCAAGGGCGGGAGATGAGATGCGACGTCTCGAGCTGCGCAACTCCGTCTCCGAAGCGGAGACCCTGCTTCATCCGCGAGGTCTGGGTGACTTTCGTGTGCTCGAGATTCTCGTGGAGGAGTCGATGCCCGTAGGGCCTTCATCGTGAAGAGTGCGTGGGTCGCCGTGCTGTTGATGTCCTTGTGTGGGTGCGGGGCGGGTGCGGATCCGGTGGCCGTCCCGTCGACCACCGTTGTCACCGAGCCGACCCCGACCCAACAAACGACCGCGACGACCATCGAGGAAGGGTCGACCCCTGACACCGCGGTGACTGCCGAAGGCACGACCACAACATCTCCCACGACACTCCCCACGACCACCTCGAGCTCCCTCCAAATGCCGG